>JBOHYV010000099.1:0-8076 GCA_050738135.1 Rhodanobacteraceae bacterium
ACTGACGTTGTATTTCGACAATGACACGCTGGTGCGCACCCACGGCAACTTCATGGAGGAGACCCCGCAGGAGCTGCTGCTGGAAGCCCACAAGTACGGCCCCATGTACCCGACCAACCTGACCAAGCAGCAACAAAAAGATCTTGAGAAGAAGCAGAAGCAGGGTGGCGGTGACTGATGCATTCGCGATCTGCCGGGAGACCTCGTCGGCTGGGCTGAGCGTATGCGAAGCCCAACCCGTGGACACCGGTTGGCATGACGTTGGGCACCACCCGGCAAGACCCGGGATCGGCCTAACCTACGGCTGCTTCTTCGCCCGCCTGCGCCGCGCTTCCTTCGGGTCGACCTTGAGAGGCCGGTAGATTTCCACCCGGTCACCGTCGCGCAGCACCGTGCCGGGCGCGACCTTGCAGGCGAAGATGCCGATGCAGCCGTCGCCAATCGCAACGTCCGGGCAAGCGGCACGAAAGCCGGAAGCCGCGATCGCGTCGGCGACGGTTGCGCCTTCCGGAAGCGAAAGTTGGACGTCGAATATGGCGCCTGCCGACCCGGCATGAACCAGCGACGCGTGGATGCAGCGCCGTTCAGGCATAAGTGCGCCGCGCCTCGGCACAGAAATCATCCACCATTCGATCGGCCAGCCTCTGGAAACCGAGCCGGAACGCAAAGCCGGTCACGCGATTGCTGACCTCGAAATCGAGATCGAGAGCCACCTTGCAACCGGTGTCGCCCAGCGGCGTGAAACTCCACACGCCGTGCAGCCAGTCGAACGGTCCATCCACGAACTGCATCCGGATGCTGTGCGGACGCTCAAGCGTGTTGCGGGTGGAAAAGCGCTGGGTAACGCCGGCAAACCGCAGGTCGAGGCGCGCCACCAGGTGCTGGGCATCATGCTCTGACACGTTTGCGCCGAGGCACCATGGGAAGCGCCTCGGGTAAGCTTCGACATCGTTGACCAGATCGAACATCTGCTCCGGCTTGAAACTGACCAGCGCCTGGCGATGGATCTGCACATATTCTCCTGATTGCGCGCCGACATGGCGGAACGGGAACCACGTACATCATTGTAGCGAGCATGGCAAAGAACAAAGAAAAAGGCGGCAAGGGCTCGTCGACCATCGCGTTGAACAAGCGTGCGCGCCACGAATACCACGTCGATGAACGCTTCGAGGCGGGCGTCTCGCTGCAAGGCTGGGAAGTGAAGAGCCTGCGCGCCGGACGCATCAATCTCACCGACGCCTACGCCGTGGTGCGCGGCGGCGAGTTGTTCCTGTTCGGCGCGTCGATCCCGCCGCTGCTGTCGGCTTCCACCCATGTGGTCGCCGACGATCGCCGCACCCGCAAGCTGCTGCTGCACCGCGCCGAGATCGACAAGCTGATCGGCGCGGTCGAACGCAAGGGTCTCACGCTGGTCCCGCTGGCGATGTACTGGAAACACAACCGCGCCAAGGTCGAGATCGGGATCGCGCGCGGCAAGCAGGCGCACGACAAGCGCGCGAGCGAGAAACAACGTGAGTGGGACGTCGAGAAGCAGCGCGTACTTCGCGCCCGCAATCGCGGCACCTGACGGAAACCGGGAAAACCGGGGTCAGAGTGCAATTTCAGAAAACCGGGGTCAGAGTGCAATTTTGCAGAGAGTCTTCGTTTTCATGTCGCAGATGCTCGAAATTGCACTCTGACCCCGGTTTTCGGCTCTCTTGTTTTCGCATGCAGGCACCCGCATCATTGTCTTCCCCGGGGGCGACCTGGCTTCGACGGGGGCAGTGAAGTAGCTTGGAGCATGCCGAGGGCGTCATCTTCCTCGTTAATCCGGTGGCAAAAAACTAGACGCGAACGATAACGTCTACGCTCTGGCCGCTTAAGGCCTAGCCCCGAACCCATCTTGTGCCTGTGCTCGTGGGTGTAGGGTCATCATCACGGGATCGCCGGCGGTTGCCGCAAGTCGACCGATGGCTAAAACAAACCTGCTGGTTGTGCGGTGCGCTTTGCCCAGCGTGCTGCCGCGCAACGAGACCGAACGCTGAGCTAAGCATGTAGCGCCGGGCGCGGAGCGCCTTCGGACGGGGGTTCGATTCCCCCCGCCTCCATTTTTTCATCATCTCAGCAAGTCCCAACAAGGCCGCAAACCCTAATAAAAATAAGGGTTGCGGCCTTTTTCTTGTCCACTGCCGTCTCGCTACATCCCTTGAAATCCACCCCAAAGTCGGGGCATGATTGGCGGCATCGATCTTTCTCACACAGGCAATGCCCCCAAATGCCGCCCGAGCTCATGTAGGCGGGTTCTGCTTTCGATGCCGGATTGCGGCGATCTCCTTCTCCGGGGACTATGCCGAAATTGGCGCAGGAAGGATTGCGGCAGAAGTTGACCTGGTGGCCATCCCATTCCCGTGGAATGCGCCTTGGCCGTCGGCGGTTCGATGAATTCCCCAAAAGAAAACGCCCCCGGAATGACTCCAGGGGCGAGGATAACCCGCCTGCGACTTCAACAGATAGTCGGAACGGCCCCGCCAGAAAGCGGGGCTTTTTGTTGGTTGTCGGTGGGGCGATGGATTGGCACCCCCGTAGGGGGTTCACCAACTCCCCTACGTCGCCTCGCAGGCCGCCAATGTGTCGCGGCAGACCCGCTCGATGGTGGCGAGGTTGATCGGTTTGACCAAGTGATCTGCGAAGCCCGCCGCCAGGGAACGTTTGCGGTCCTCGGCTTGGCCCCAACCGGTCAGGGCAACCAGCCTTGGCTGGCGACCACGCCACGCGTGCGCGCGCAACCGCTCGGCCAGCACAAGGCCGTTGAGCTCGGGCATGCCGATGTCGATGATCATCAGCTCCGGTTCGAAATCGGCGCAGGCGTCGATCACCGCCAGCGGCGAGTACACGGCGCGCACCTGATGGCCCATGATCTGCAACGACATCGCCAGCATGTCGGCCGAATCGCGGTTGTCGTCCACCACCATGATCCGCAGGCTGCCCATGGCCGCCTGTTCCGCCGCGGGTGCAGAGTCTCCGATTGAGTCGGTATCGGCAACTGCGATCGGCAACCTCACCGTGAAGGTGCTGCCGGTGCCGAGGCCTTCGCTGCTGGCGCGGATCTGGCCGCCGTGCAACTCGACCAGCCGTTGCGACAGCGTAAGCCCGATGCCGAGGCCGCTGTGCGGGCGCTCCAGCGAGGTGTCCGCCTGCGCGAACAGATCGAAGATGAAGCGCACCTGTTGCTCGGTCAGCCCGATGCCGGTGTCGCGGATCTCGATGGCCACCGATCCGTCGCCCGCCCTGGCGCGCACGGTGATCGCACCGCCCGGATCGGAAAACTTGCAGGCATTGTTGAGCAGGTTGCCGAACACCTGGGTCAGGCGGTGCGGATCGGCGTTGAGGTGCACCGGCTGCGGCGGCAGGTCCAACTCCAGGCGTTGCCGGCCTTCCTCGATCAGTGGCTGCGCGGTCTCGATCGCGGCAGCCAGGATGTCACCGAGCAGGGTACGTTCGAGCCTCAATTGCAGCCGTCCGCGCGTGATCCGCGAGACGTCCAGCAGGTCGTCGACCATGTGCACGAGCAAGCCGGTCTGGCGCTCGAAGATCTGATAGAGCGTGCCGCCGTCCGCGCCCGCCACGTCATGCCCGAGCCGGTAGACGTTCAGTGCGCTCTGGATCGGCGCGAGCGGGTTGCGCAGCTCGTGCGCCAGGGTCGCCAGGAACTCGTCCTTGCGGCGGTCCGCCTCGCGCAGCCGTTCCTCGATGCGGCGACGCTCGTCGACTTCCTTCTTGAGCTCGCGATTGCGCGCCGCCAGCTTCACGTTGCTGTCGGTGAGCGCCTCGTTGAGTTTGTGCACTTCGCGCTCGCGCTCGATGCGCAGCGCCTCGTTGCTGCGCGCCAGCCTCGCATTGGCGTCGGCCAGCTCGGCATTGAGCCGTTGCAGTTCACGTCGCTTGCGGAACAGTTCGGCCAGCGCCGCAACCTTGCCCCGCAGGATTTCGGGGATGATCGGCACCATCACGTAGTCGACCGCCCCTAGTTTGTAGCCGCGCAACCGGTCCATGTCGCTGACGTTGATCGCCGACACGAAGATGATCGGCGTCTTCTCGAAGCGCGGGTGCTGGTGGATCAGGCTGGCGGTCTCGAAACCGTCCATGCCAGGCATGTTCACGTCCAGCACGATCACCGCGAAGTCGGTTTCCATTACCGCGCGCAACGCATCGGTGCCGGACGTGGCCTCGACCAGTCGCTCGCCGAGCGGCTCCAGGATCGTGCGGTAGCTCAGCAGGCGTGCGGGATGGTCGTCGACCAGCAGGACGTTGGCGGGCTCACCGTGGGCAAACGCGTCATTCATCACCGGTGCAACCATTGGCGCAACAGGGACAGCAACTGGTCGGTGTCCACCGGCTTGGCGATGTAGTCGGACGCACCGGCCTCGATGCACTTCTCGCGGTCGCCCTTCATCGCCTTGGCGGTCAGCGCGATGATGGGCAGCGAACGCAGATCCGGCGCGGCGCGGATCGCGCGGATGGTCTCGTAGCCATCCATGCCCGGCATCATGATATCCATCAGTACCATGGCGATGTCGTTCTGGGCCTCCGCCAGCGCGACGGCGTCCCGGCCGTTCTCCGCGGTCAGCACGTGCATGCCGCGACGCTCGAGAATACTGCTGATGGCGAAGATGTTGCGCACATCGTCGTCGACCACCAGCGCCTTCTTGTTGCTGAGCGAGCTGTCCGATTGGTACAGGGTGTCGAGCATCTTCCGCTTGGCCGGCGGCAGTTTCGACACCACCCGGTGCAGGAACAGTGCGGTCTCGTCGAGTAGCCGCTCGGGCGAATGCACGCCCTTGACGATGATGCTGCGCGCGACCGTGAGCAGGCGCTGCTCTTCTTCCGGCGACAGGTCCTTGCCGGTGAAGACCACGATCGGCACTTCGCAGGCAACGGCGTCATCCTTGACCCGGTCGAGCAACTCGAAGCCACTCATGTCGGGCAGCCTCAAGTCGAGGACCACGCAGTCGAATGTGCCGGAGTGGATTTGCTCGAGCGCGTCGTTGCCGGTTCCGGCGGACGTGATTTCCACGTCTTCATGGTCGATCAGCGTGACGATGCTGTCGCGTGCGGCGCCGTCGTCCTCGACCACCAGCAGCTTTTTGACCGGCCGCAGCGCGAATTGCGTGATGCGGCCCAGCGACGCCCCGATCGCTTCGGTGGTGGCAGGCTTCGTCAGGTAGGAGAACGCGCCACGCTCCATGCCGTGGTGGCGTTCGGCGTCGACCGTGATGATCTGGACCGGGATGTGGCGCGTCTCCTGCGCCTGCTTCAGCCGCGCCAGGACCGTCCAGCCGAGCATGTCGGGCAGGATGATGTCGAGGCTGATCGCGGTCGGCTGGTAGTGCTGGGCCAGGTGCAGCCCGTCGCCGCCGGACGTCGCGACCAGCGCGCGCAGGCCACGGGAACGAGCAAGGTCCCGCAGCACGCCGGCATAGTGGGGGTCGTCCTCGATGATCAGCAAGGTCGGTTCACCGGAAGCGACGACCGCGCGGTCATCGTCGACTTGCTCGGACGAATGCAGCGGATGCACGGTCAGCGCCGCCGCCGGCCTGGCCTTGTCCGCGTAGCCGATCTGCGGCCCCATGTAGTTGAGCGGGATGTACAGGGTGAACGTGCTGCCGGCGCCGGGATGGCTACGCAGCCGGATCTCGCCGCCGAGCAGGGCCGACAGTTCGCGGCTGATGGCGAGCCCCAGGCCGGTGCCGCCGTACTTGCGCGCCGTGCCGGCGTCGGCCTGCTGGAAAGCTTCAAAGACGATCTTCTGCTTGTCGGGGGAGATGCCGATGCCGGTGTCCTCGACCGCGATCGCCACCACCACCGGCGCCTTGTCGAGAATGGAGTGGCCGCGCGTCCAGCCTTTCTCGGCGACCCGCGCGTGCAGCCGCACGCTGCCCTTCTCGGTGAACTTGAAGGCGTTCGAAAGCAGGTTGTTGATGACCTGCAGAACGCGCTTGGGATCGGTGTTGATCGCACGCCCGAGTGCATCGTCGAACTCCACCGAAAACCCGAGCTTGCGGCGTTCGGCTTCGTGCGTGAAGCTGCGCTCGATCATGCCGCGCAAGTCGGCGAACGCGATTTCCTCGCTTTCCACGGTGACCGTGCCCGACTCGATCTTGGACAAGTCGAGGATGTCGCTGATGAGATTCAGGAGGTCGGTGCCGGCGGCGTGGATGGTCTGCGCGAATTCGACCTGGCGCTCGCTCAGGTTTTCGTCCGGGTTGTCGGCCAGTTGCTGGCCGAGGATCAGGATGCTGTTGAGCGGCGTGCGCAGCTCGTGCGACATGTTGGCCAGGAACTCGGATTTGTAGCGAGAAGTCGTCGCGAGCTCCGCCGCCTTTTCCTCGACGGCGCGGCGGGCATGGTCGATTTCCTGGTTCTTGCGCTCCACTTCAACGTTCTGCTCGGCGAGCAGCTTGGCCTTCAGCGCCAGTTCCTCGTTGGTCTTCTGCAGCTCCGTCTGCTGCGCTTGCAGGTCACCGGCCAGTTGCTGCGACTGGGTCAGCAAGCGTTCGGTGCGCATGGTCGCGGAGATGGTGTTGAGCACGATCCCGACGCTGCCCGTGAGTTGTTCGAGGAAGGCGCGGTGGGTCTCGGTGAAGTCGGCCAGCGACGCCAACTCGATCACCGCCTTGACCTCGTTCTCGAACAACACCGGCAGCACGATCACGCTGCGCGGCCGCGCCTTGATCAACCCCGAGCGGATCTGCACCGCCTCGTTCGGCAGGTCCTTCAGAACGATCGACTGCCGCTGCGCAGCGCACTGGCCGATCAGGCCCTCCCCGATCGCAACGTAGGGTTCCGGGCTGGGCAGGTTGGCGTCGGCGTAGCCGGCCAGCCGGCGCAGGCGCGGCGCGCTCGATTCCACGTCGACCACGTACATCAGGCCCTGCTGCGCGTTGACCAGCGGCGCCAGTTCCGTCAGCAACATGTGGCCCAGCGTGATCAGGTCGCGCTGGCCCTGCATCATGTCGCTGAACTTCGCAAGGTTGGTCTTCAGCCAGTCCTGCTCGCGATTGCGCTCGGTGGTGCCGCGCAGGTTGCCGATCATCGCGTTGATGTTGTTCTTGAGGTCGGCGACTTCGCCGCGCACGTCGACCTGGATCGAGCGGGTCAAGTCGCCCTGGGTGACCGCGGTCGCGACCTCGGCGATCGCGCGCACCTGGGTGGTGAGGTTGGCCGCCAGGCGATTCACGTTGGCGGTCAGGTCCTTCCAGATGCCGGCGGTGCCCGGCACCTTGGCCTGCCCACCGAGGCGCCCTTCGACCCCGACCTCACGCGCCACCGTGGTCACCTGGTCGGCGAAAATTGCGAGTGTGTTGGTCATGCTGTTGATGGTGTCGGCCAGCGCGGCGATCTCGCCCTTGGCCTCGACCGTCAATTTCCTGCTGAGGTCGCCCGTGGCCACCGCCGTCACCACCCGCGCGATGCCGCGCACCTGGGTGGTCAGGTTCGAGGCCATCGAATTGACGTTGTCGGTCAGGTCCTTCCAGGTGCCCGCGACGCCCGGCACGATGGCCTGGCCGCCCAGCTTGCCTTCGGTGCCGACTTCGCGCGCCATGCGGGTGACCTCGGCGGCGAAGCTGTTGAGCTGGTCCACCATCGTGTTGATGGTGTTCTTCAGCTCAAGGATTTCGCCCTTGGCATCCACCGCGATCTTGCGCGACAGGTCGCCGCGCGCCACCGCGGTCGCGACCTCGGCGATGTTGCGCACCTGGGTCGTGAGGTTGGACGCCATCGAATTGACGTTGTCGGTCAGGTCCTTCCAGGTGCCGGCCACCCCAGGCACGATGGCCTGACCGCCCAGCTCGCCCTCGGTGCCGACCTCGCGCGCCATGCGCGTGACCTCGGCGGCGAAGCTGTTGAGCTGGTCGACCATGGTGTTGATGGTGTTCTTCAGCTCCAGGATTTCGCCCTTGACGTCGACCACGATCTTGCGCGACAGGTCGCCGCGCGCCACCGCGGTCGTGACCTCGGCGATGTTGCGCACCTGGGTCGTGAGGTTGGTCGCCATCGAGTTGACGTTGTCGGTCAGCTCCTCCCATACGCCGCTGA
>JBOHYV010000100.1:0-8059 GCA_050738135.1 Rhodanobacteraceae bacterium
CATGCCGTAACCGCGCATGAAGCTTGCCCAGGCTACGCGACCATAGGCCACGGCGTGGACCTCGGCGCCGGGTTCGGCGGCGATCACGACGCCATTCGCAAGCGTGCCCGTGCCCTTGTGTGGCGCGCCTGCAACGGGCCAAGCGAGTTTGCCGCGCAATTTTTCGAATGGTGTATCGTCGCCGAGTCGCGCGGGAATGTCGGCAAACACGTTGCGCAATTGCCGCAGCAACCGGTGCAAGGCGTCGACATCGTGCTGCAAGGCTGCAAGCTTGTTTTTCTGCTGCGCGAGTTGTCGGTTGGCCTTGGCGAGCAACGCCTGTTGCGCGTCGCGCGCCTGTTCAAGCTGCGTCGTCTGTGCAGCGCGCTGGGCGTGTTGCTGTTGCAAGGCCGAGGTTTCCGCCTCGATCGACGTCGTGGTCCGGTCGAGTTGCGTCAATTCGCCCAGCAGCGCGCGGATGCGCGTGACGCGGTCATGCTGAAAGTACCGGGAGTAGGCCAGCGCACGATCGATCTTCGCAATATCGTCATCGCCGAGCAGCAGCGAAAGATCCGAACCGCGATCCAGCGTGTAAGCCGCGCGCAGCAGGTCTGCCAGTGCCGCACGCTGGCTCGAAAGCTTCTTCTCGAGTTGCGCACGTCGCTGCTCGAGACCGGCCAATGCCGCAGTTTTGGCCGCGATCGCAGCATCGGTGTCGCGCAATGCATTGGCGGCCTTGTTGAGTTGCGCGGCCTGCGTGGCCAGCTTGGCGCCGGTCGCGTCGCGCCTTGCGGCGGTCGCGTGCTGCGCGGCTTCGATCCCGGCGATTTTCGTGCGTACCGCCGCGAGCTGCGCGCGGGCCGTCGCTTCCCTGCCCGAGCTGGAAGCCGCGGGGGAAGGTGCCGGTGGAGCGGCCAATGCAATGGTGGTCAGCGAGCAAAGGGCGGCCGCCGACAGGGTTCGTTGCAGTGCGGAAACTGAAATCTGCATGCGCGCCGATTATCGCCGCAAACCGGGTATCCGTGACACCCGGAACGGATTGCACGGAGATTGCGCTAGGCTGGGCAGAATGTGCGTGATCGCCTTTGCCTTGAACGCCCACCCGCGCTGGCGGCTGTTGCTGGTGGGCAACCGCGACGAATGTCACGCGCGACCCTCGGCGCCGCTTGCGCGCTGGGCCGACGCGCCGTGCATCCTTGCCGGGCGCGATTTGCTGGCGGGCGGCACCTGGATGGGCGTTCGCGAGCGCGACCGGGTTGCGGTGGTGACGAACGTGCGCGATCCGCGCGCATCGCAGGACGGTGCTTCGCGCGGGCTTTTGGTAACGGATTTCCTGCGCAGCGAGGACCCGGCCGCGCGGTATGCCCAGGCATTGCAAGCGGACGCCGCGCGCTATCGCCCGTTCAACCTGCTGTTGTTCGACCGTGACAGCGCAGCCTTCGTATCCAATCACCCGGTCGTGCGCGGCATGGAAGTTTCCGCGGGCGTGCATGGACTGTCGAACGGGGATCTCGATGCACCGTGGCCGAAGGTGCATCGTGCGACGGCGGCTCTGCGCAGCTGGCTCGACGGCGGCGAGGACTCGTTTGCGCCGTTGTTCGAGACGCTTGCCGACGCGACGCCCGCGGCGGATGCCGGTCTGCCCGACACCGGCATCGGCATCGATCGCGAACGGCAACTGTCGCCGCTGTTCGTGCGCGGCGTGCTGTACGGCACGCGCGCGAGCACCCTGATTGCGCTGGAACGCGGCGGTGGTGGCTACATCATCGAGCACCGCTTCGGACCGGATGGCGTGGCGCAAGGACAAACCGCATTGCACTTTTGAGACGAAAATGCGCTCAGCCTTTCCCCTCTCCCCTCGGGAGAAGGAAAAGCTGGGGTCATGGACGTCACGATTGCGAGGTGGAGGGTGCTGGCTTCGCTTGCGCCGGTGCCGCGTGCCGCAGCGCGGGCGCCCTGCCGAGCAGCAGCGCACGGATGCTGCGCAGCTTCGCCTTCAACGCGCGCTCGTGATCGGGACCGATACGGATCATCAGTTTCTGGCCCACCGACAACGCTTCCCAGGTCGGATCGGCAAACTTGTAATTCCCGTTGTCGGTCTTCACCAGGGCCACCGGCGGCCGCGCATTGGGCGCGGCCAGCATGTCGTCGATGGCTGCCAGCAGGCGATCATTGAAGTAGCCATGTGGATAACCGAGCTGGCGATAGGCTTGCTGGAACAGCGGATACCAGTGCACATACCACGTCACCAACGTACGCGCATCGACGTCCTGGACAATTTTCATGTAGGCGTCGTAGCGCGCGTAGTTTTTCGCGCCCAGCACAGCCTGGCCCTTGGATGTATCGGTCAGGAACGTGCCGCTGGGCGTGCGCATCGGCAGGATGCTGGACCCGATTTCGTGGCGCGGCAATGCGTCCACCGTGGCCACGACGTGCGGGATCAGGCCCCGTGCAACCAGCAGATGTCCCAGCCCCTTCGCGCCCGGGATTGCCGCCAGCGCCGCAGCCACCGCGTGGTCACTCGTGCCGAGCGGCGGCAATGGCACGCTTGCCGGTGCGGGCCCGGTTTGTGCTTCGCTGATGGGGTGCTGGATCGGCGGCGGCGCAGGTTTGGCCGTACTGGCCGGCGCCGGGCCGGATGGCGCGGGGCCGTGGCGGGTGAAATCAACGCCGGGTACGTGGGAAAAATACCACCACGCTGCGGCCGCGACGATGATGATCACCACGATCGCCCCGATGATGCCTCTGGCCGAGTTGTACCGAGTCACGTCACCCCCGAAATCTGGAACCAGATTAGTTGGATTCGCGCGGACCTGAATGGTTCCGTTGCCGATGGTGGAACCCCGGAGCGCAGACGCCGGAGTGTACACGCAGCGCGGGCACCGCCCGTCGTACAAGTTGATCAGTGGCCTGCACGCCCCGCCCGGGGTCGCAGCGTTTCAGCGTCCAGCGAAAGGATGGGCGCCGATCAGCCGTGCAGCAGGAACGTGAAGACCGTTGCCACGGGGCTGGACCTGTCGGTACATCACGCCGCGTGCCTTTGAAAGCGACTTCCGATCCGGATCGCGCTGCCGGCCAACGCGCCTTCGAGGCGATGATCACGATGGAGCGAGTGCATCACGCGCACGGTCAACACCTGGTACCGTAGCCCGGATGGAGCGTAGCGAAATCCGGGGCGCCTGCTGACTCAATGTGCGGCGCCGGCGCATGCATTTGCAGCGGCCGACAGCAGCCAGCGATGATGGAAATGCTCGGCGTAATACGCGGAGATGTTGTCGTCGGAGCGTTGGTGGTTCCAGAGCAACGACTGGTATGTCCGCTTTTATTCCCTTTATCAAGTAGGTCCAATGCGCATGAAAACGCCCCGCTTTTGCAAGCGAGGCGCTTGGGGGGTCTTGCGAAAAACCCAGCGCGAATTTTTCGCAAGCGGGGCGTTTGGCATGCCTTGGGGAAAATTCGTGTCGCTTTTCCCAAGCTCGCCCGCTGCCGGTCAAGCCAGCCGGCAATCACGAGGCAAGTTCATCACCTTGGGCCTAGGTAGTCCTTCTTGCCAACCGGAGTACCGGCCACGCGCAGGATGTCGTAGGCGGTGGCGCAGTGGAAGAAGAAGTTGGGCAGCGCGTATTCGGTGATGTAGGCGAGGCCGGTGAATTCCACTTCGCCATGACGCGTCTTCATCATCACCTTGTGATCCTCGCTGCCGTCGATCTGCCCGGGCTTGAACGACTTGATGTACGCGACCGTACGCGCGATGCGGTCGTGCGCCTGCGCCAGCGTAGTTTCGTTATCGGGAAACGACTGCGGCTCCGCGCCCGCCAGACGCGCCGAGCCGCGTGCGGCGGTATCGCAGGCGATCTGGATCTGCTTGATCAGCGGCAGCATGTCGAAAATCAGCCGCTGCTGGAGCAGGTTGTCGGGTTCGGCGCCCTTGTCTTTGGCGTGCGCTTCGCCTTTCTTCAACACGCTGGAAAGGTTGGTCAACGCGCGCACGAACACGGGAACGGAAGCTTGGTACATCGAGATGGTCATGTGAAATCCTTGTGGTGAGTGAGAGGAAATCCGGTCAGCTTTCGATTTCAGCTGAACCATTTTATTTTCGTCATTCCGGGGCCGTCCGTGCTTGCGGACGGAACCCAGCGTCCGGTCGGAACCCGGGAAGGGTACAAGCTGGATTCCAAGTTCCAACGCCGAAAGATCCGGCGTTGGCCCCGGAATGACGAGTGATTGGCTTGGGTGCACGCGCGAAGCATTTCGAATAACGTTCCGTTCGAAGCGGCTGTTGTGAAAAGTCAGGGCAGGATGCCCGTTCTGGTGTTGCTGAAGCGAAGAGATTGCAGCCGTACCAACGTTTTGTTGCGTAGCGATCAGGGACGATCGCACCCATCACCCCGGACCACGCAGCGCGCGCGCGGGCAGGGTAAACAATGCGCGCAGGAATCCGAATACGCCATCGACGGCGATGCCGAGCAGGCGGAACGGCAGCAGGATGAGCCAGACCAGCGGATACAGGATTAGCGCCAGCAGGGCCAGCGGCCAGCAGAAAATCAGCAGCAGCAACCACAACAGGAAGGTGAACATCGCGGCACTCTCCTCGACGGGGCGCGTGAGATGTCCACATGGGGCCGCCTTGGGGTGCGCGCAAGCTCATGTTGCTTTCGGTGCAGGCTCGGGCGCAGGCGCGGGCATGTCGCGGGTGGCGCGCGCGGTCAATGCGAGCGCCGCCAGCGCCAGCGCCGCGGCCAGCACGTAAGCGATGCCCGGCAGATTCGTGGTGGGCGCGTGCTTGCTGATGAACAAGGCGAACAGGTTGGCGAACAGCAGGGGTCCGAAGATGCCGGCGAGGCTGCGCAGGCTGCTCAGCGCCCCTTGCAGGCGACCCTGTTCGGCGGGGTCGACCTGGTGGGTCATGATCGACTGCGCTGGCGGGCCGGCCAGCCCGCCGAGACAAAGCAGCGGGATCCCGGCGACGAACATCCACGCTTCGGGCGCGAACCCGAACAGTGCGTACCCCAGGATCGCGAAGGCCAGCCCCGTCAGCATCAGACGCCGGTCGCCGAACTTCGGGGCCAGTTTGCGCACCAGGCCGCCTTGCACGATCGCGGTACACAACCCGACCAGCGCCAACGCGATGCCGACGGCCTTGGTGCCCCAGTCAAACCGGAAGTCGGTATAAAGCACGAAGGTTGCATTCAATGAATATTGTGCGAGCGAAATCAGGAAAAACACCGCCGCCAGCGCGAACACCTGCGGGTAACGCTTCAGCAGCAGCAACGAACCGATCGGGTTGGCGTGCTTCCATTCGAAGTGCTTGCTGCGGCGTTCCTCCGACAGCGATTCCGGCAACACGATCAGGCCGTAGCAGAAATTGGCCAGCGACAGGCACGCCGACACCCAGAATGGCAGCCGTATCCAGATATGTCCCAGCAGGCCGCCCAGCGCAGGCCCGATGATGAAGCCGATGCCGAATGCGGCGCCGAGCAGGCCGAATGCCGCGGCACGCTTTTCGTGCGGCGTGATGTCGGCAATGTAGGCATAGGACGTGGTGAAACTGGCCGAGCACACGCCCGAGATCGCGCGGCCGATGAACAGCAGCCACAGCATCGGCGCCAGCGCCATCACGATGAAGTCGGTGCCGAGTCCGCAGCAGGAAATCAGGATCACCAGGCGACGTCCGAAGCGATCCGACAGCGCGCCCTGGATCGGCGAGGACAGGAATTGCATCAGCATGAACACGGTGCCGAACCCGCTGGCCCACACCGCCGCGTGCGCGATACTGCCGCCGACCATTTCCACGATCAGGTGCGGCAACACTGGAATGATGATGCCGAAGCTCAGGATGTCGAGGAACACCGTTACCAGGATGAACACCACCGCGGCGCGGCGGCGTGGATGCGCAAATGTATCTGGCTCACTCATGGTTGATGGCTGGGAGGGGTAACGCAGCGGTTGACCGGCGGGCATTGCCCGCCCTACCGGGCGTCGGCGACGCGCAGGCCGAGCCACATGAATGTGGCGACCAAGCGCAGAAGGCGCAGGAAGCGGAGTGTACACGTAGGGCGGGCACGGTCCGCCACAGCCAGACTGACCCCAGTGAAGCGGCGATCATGGACGATCGCACAAACTATCTTCCGCCGTCGATATCGATGAACCGCAGGAACTCTGCGCGGGTGCGCGCGTCCTCGCGAAAGCTGCCCAGCATCTGGCTGGTGACCATCGATACGCCGCGTTTGTGCACGCCGCGGGTGGTCATGCATTGGTGGGTGGCGTCGATCACCACGCCGACGCCGCGCGGGGCCAGCACCTCGCTGATGCAGGTGGCGATCTGCGCGGTCAGTTTTTCCTGCACCTGCAGGCGGTGCGCGAAGGCATTGACCACGCGCGCCAGCTTGGAGATGCCGACGACCTTGCCGTCCGGCACGTAACCGATGTGCGCGCGGCCGATGATCGGCGCCACGTGGTGTTCGCAGAACGATTCGAACTGGATGTCGCGCAGCACGATCATTTCGTCGTAGCCGGCGACTTCCTCGAAGGTGCGTGCCAGATAATCACGCGGATCCTCACTATAACCGGAAAACCATTCCGCGTAGGCATCCACCACGCGCTTGGGCGTATCGCGCAAGCCTTCACGGGTGGGCTCGTCCCCGGCCCAGCGCAGCAGCGTCCGCACCGCGGACAGGGCCTCGTCGCGCGTCACCGGCGGCGAAGTCGGCCGGGCGGCTGCACACGGAGACGGTTTGGCGGGCTCGCTCATGGGTCTGCCTCTTGCGACATCGAACAGCTCAGTTTAACGCTGTTGCTGCCGCCGCGCGCAGGATCAGGCAGGTGTGGAATCCTCGTCCGCCTCGTCATCCACCGGCGGCGCATCGCCGAGCAGGGCGCGCGACGCCGTTTCCGGCAGCGATTCCACGCCGCGCAGCCTGCGCTCGATGGCGCGCGAGCGGCGACCGACCAGTTCGTCGAGATTGTTGCGCGCACTGTCGAGCTGGTTCTTGGCCTTGTCCACGATCGCGCCGAACTTGCCGAACTCGGTCTTGACCGCGCCGAGAATCTGCCACACCTCGCTTGAGCGCTGCTCGATCGCGAGCGTGCGAAAGCCCATCTGCAATGCATTGAGGATCGCGGTCAAGGTCGTCGGCCCAGCCACGGTGACGTGGCAGTCGCGCTGCAGTGTTTCGAACAGACCGGGACGCCGGATGACTTCGGCGTACAAACCCTCCGTGGGCAGAAACAGGATCGCGAAATCGGTGGTGGCGGGCGGCGACACGTATTTGGCGTGGATCGTCCTGGCTTCGTCGCGCACGCGCCGTTCCAATGCCGCGGCCGCGAGCGCCGCGGCGTCGGCATCGGCACGCTCCTGCGCGTCCAGCAGGCGCTGGTGGTCCTCGATCGGGAACTTGGCGTCGATCGGCAGCCACACCGGGGCATCGCCGTTGCGGCCGGGCAGGCGGATCGCGTACTCGACGCGATCGTTCGAGCCCGGCACGGTGGCGACATTCGCCGCGTACTGTTCGGCGGAGAGCAACTGTTCCAGCAGTGCGCCGAGCTGGACCTCGCCGAACGTACCGCGGGTCTTGACGTTGCTCAGCACGCGCTTGAGATCGCCGACGCCTACAGCCAGCGCCTGCATTTCCCCAAGGCCGCGTTGCACCGCTTCGAGGCGCTCGGAGATCATCCCGAACGACTGGTTGAAACGTTCCTGCAGGCTGCTTTGAAGTTTTTCATCGACGGTGGTGCGCATTTTTTCCAGTTGCGCGGCGTTGTCCGTTTGCAGGGATTTCAGTTGCTTTTCAAGGGTGCCGCGCACCTCTGCGAGGCGCTTCTCGTTGTCGGCCGTCAGCGCCGACAGCGACAGGCGCAACTGGTCGCCCATGCGCTCCAGTGTCCCGGCCAGCTCGGTGCGCGCTGCGCGTTGTTCCTCGCGCAGTACCCGTTCAACGCGTTCGCTGTCGCCGTGCAGCGCATCGAGCTTTTCGCGCAGGCGGGCATCGGATCGTGGCCGCAGCAACAGCACGATCAACAAGATGATCGCGATGGCGGTCAGCGCGACGAGGACATACACCAAGGTCATGGCCATGCGGGG
>JBOHYV010000101.1:0-7998 GCA_050738135.1 Rhodanobacteraceae bacterium
GGACGATACCGATGCGGCAGCCTCGGAAATCGAGGTCGCGTTGAAACTGGATCCCGATTCCTATGAAGCCAATCGTTCAGCCGGCCGCTTGAACTACCTGTTGCATCATTACGAAACGGCCATCCAGCGGTATGAAAAAGCTGTCGCCCTGATGGAGACTGACGTCAATTCGACGGGAATGCTGATTGCTTGTTACAAGGTGATAGGCGACGAGGCCGGAGAGCGTCGGGCCGCGGAATTCGCGCTCAAGCGGGCCGAGGCGATCCTGGCGCGTGACCAGAACAATTCGAGCGCGCTGGTTTACAGTGCCTATGCACTTGCGTCGCTGGGTGAGGGCGAGCGTGCCAAGACCCGCATGAATCGGGCGCTTGTGATCGACCCGGACAATTGGGACATGCGTTACAACTTTGCCTGCGCGCTGAACAGCCATCTGAAAGAAAAAGAAGCTGCTCTGGAAATGCTCGAACCGCTTTTCGGCGAGATCACGGCTTCATTCTTGCGTTACCTGAAAGCTGATCCGGATCTCGAATCCCTCCACGACGACCCGCGTTACCAGGCCATGGTCGCCGCCGCCGAAGCGCGGCTTGCGGCGGCGACGGCTTCCGAAGATCCGGTCGAGGTGAAGGCCTGATGATCCGATTGACGCCAATCCGCCTGCATCGTGCCGGCCCGCGCGTGGACGATCGGCGGGTATCAGGGCGCGGACGGGAGTGAACGCGCATGGCTGACGTTTTCGTTTCCTACGCCCGCGCCGACAAGGCACGCGTCGCGCCGCTGGTGGCGGCGATCGAGGCCAAGGGCTGGACGGTGTGGTGGGATCCGGAAATCATCCCCGGCAGGGAATTCGATGACGAGATCGAGGCCGAAATAAACGCGGCCAAGGCGGTGCTGGTGGTGTGGACCCCAACCTCGGTGGCATCGCGCTGGGTGCGTGGCGAGGCACGTGATGCGGCGGATCGCAACGTGCTGGTGCCGGTGCGCTTCGACAAGGCGCACCTGCCGATGGACGTGCGCGCGATCCACACCACCGATCTCGACGACTGGGGAGAGAACGCCACCGGGGCCCAGGCGAAGGAATTCCTCAACGCGCTGGGGATGCTGATCGCCCGCACGAAGGACTCCGACGCGGCGAAGGCAGGTGCCACGGTTCCCGTGGCCGAAGCCAAGCGGTTCGCGGTCTGCGTGCTGCCGTTCGCCAACATGAGTGGCGATCCCGAGCAGGAGTATTTCAGCGACGGCATTACCGAGGACATCATCACCGATTTGAGCAAGGTGTCATCGCTCGGTGTCGTGTCGCGCAACGATTCGTTTCTTTACAAGGGAAAGCAGATCGAGATGCATAAGGTGGCACAGGAGCTCAAGGTCACGCACGTCATGGAAGGCAGCGTGCGCCGGGCTGGCGGACGCTTGCGCATCACCGCGCAGCTCATCGACGGCGCCACTGGTCAGCATGTCTGGGCGGAACGCTACGATCGCGATGCCAGCGATATCTTCGCGATCCAGGACGAGATTTCTAAAGCCATCGTGAAGGCGCTGAAGTTGCGGCTGCTGCCCCAGGAGAAGAAGGCGATCGAGCATCGTGGAACCGACAGTGTCGAAGCACACGACCTGTATCTCATGGCGCGGCAACTCTATGTGACGACCCCGGAAGGTGATACGCGATCTGCTCACGCAATCATTCGAATGTGTACAACCGCTACCGAGATCGATCCCGGTTATGCGCAGGCATGGGCATTGATGGCCATGGCGTATCGGAGCTTGCGTGAATACGGCAAGGACGTCGAGGATGGCATGGCGGCAGCCGAAAAGGCGTTGGCTCTGGATCCGGACCTGGTAGAGGCGCACGCCGTCAAGGCATACATTTTGACCAACGCGGGGGACACCGACGGCGCTGCTGCGGAAGTTGCGATCGCGTTGAAGGTCGATCCGGAATCCTACGAAGCCAACCGCGCGGCCGGGCGGCTCAACTACCGCCTGCACCAGTTCCACGATGCAATCCGGTTTTACGAGAAGGCCTCATCGCTTATGGATGCCGACGTAAATTCGTCACTGCTGACGCTTTCGTCCTATAGGGCCTTGGGCGACAAGACAGCCACGCGGCGTGCGGCCGAAGTATTGCTCCGGCGCGCGGATGCGGCGCTGGCCAAGGATGCCAGCAACGCGGGCATCATGGCGTACAGCGCCAATGCGCTGGGGGCTCTGGGTGAAGGGGAGCGCGCCAAGGCCCGCATGCGGCGGGCGATGATGATCGATCCCGACAACTCGAACATGTGCTACAACTTCGCGTGCATGCTGTGCAAGGATTTGCAGGACGAGGACGCGGCACTGACGATGCTGGAGCCCGTATTCGCGGGTATCACGGACGAGTTCCTGCCTTACGCCAAGGCCGATCCGGATTTGACGCTGCTGCACGACGATCCACGCTATCAGGCCATGGTCGCGGCCGCCGAAGCGCGCCTCGCAGGATCGAAGGTTGAGGAAAACCGGCAGAGGTGAAGGCCTGATGATCCGATTTGCGCCATTTCTCATGCGTTGTGCCGACCCGTGTCCGGATGATGGGCGGGCATCGACGCGCGGGATGGGATGAAGCCCCATGGCTGACGTTTTCATTTCCTACGCCCGCGCCGACAAGGCACGCGTCGCGCCGCTGGTGGCTGCGATCGAGGCCAGGGGCTGGTCGGTGTGGTGGGATCCCGAGATCAGCCCGGGTCAGGAATTCGACGACCAGATCGAAGCCGAAATCGATGCCGCCAAGGCGGTGCTGGTGGTTTGGACGCCGGTTTCCGTGGCCTCACGGTGGGTTCGCGGGGAGGCGCGCGAGGCGGCCGAGCGCGGCATCCTGGTGCCGGTGCGGTTCGAGCAGGCGCGCCTGCCGATGGATGTGCGCGCGATCCACACCACCGACCTCGACGGCTGGCGTGAAGACCCGTCCCATCCGTCCGTGCAGGATTGTCTGCACGCGCTGGCGGCGATGATCGCGCGTGCGCCGAGTGAAGCTGGGGAGACCCCAAAGGGCGCCTCGCCCGGCGCCGGGAAGCCCGCGCCGAAGTTTTCGGTCTGCGTCCTGCCCTTTATCAATATGAGCGGAGATCCTGAGCAGGAATATTTCAGCGACGGCATCACCGAGGACATCATCACGGACTTGAGCAAGGTCTCGGTGCTGGCCGTGACCGCGAGCAGTACCGCCTTCCGGTACAAAGGCCAGCATGCCGACATTCCGAAGGTCGTGCACGACCTGAAGGTCACGCATGTGCTGGAGGGCAGCGTGCGCAAGGCCGGCGGGCGGGTGCGGATCAATGCGCAGCTGATCGACGGTGCGAGCGGCAACCACGTCTGGGCCGAACGCTACGACCGCGATGCCAGCGACATCTTCGCGATCCAGGATGAAATTTCGCAGGCAATCGTCAAGGCCCTGCGCCTGCGCTTGCTGCCCGAGGAGAAAAGAGCGATCGAGCGGCGCGGCACCGACAGCGCGGAGGCCCACGATCTGTATCTGATGGCGCGGCAACTCCATGTTGCCAGCTCCGAGGATGAGCGTGCTGCGCGGGCAATCGTCCGCACCTGCGAGCGCGCCACCGAAATCGACCCGAAGTATGCAGATGCTTGGGCGCTAATGGCGAAAGGCTATCAGAGCCTGCGTGACTTCGGCTTGGGATCGGATGATGGGATGAACGCTGCGGAAAAGGCGCTTGCACTGGACCCGAACCTCGCCGAGGCGCATGCCGTCAAGGGGTACATCCTGTGGATGCGCGGTGACATGGATGCTGCGGTCCTCGAAGCCGACATTGCTTTGAACCTCGATCCAGAATCCTACGAGGCGAACCGCACCGCGGCCAGGCTCAATTACGTGCAGCACCGGTTCCAGGATGCCGTACGGTTGTACCAGAAGGCTGCAACCCTGATGGACTCAGACGTCAATTCGGCTGCAATGCTGGTCGCTACTTACGCTGCCTTGGGCGACGCCGCGGGAATGCGTCGCGCCGCTGAACGATCATTGAAGCGAGCGGATGCTGCGTTGGCCAAAGACCCGACCAACGTCGGCATCATTGCGTACAGCGCCACTGCGCTCGGGGCGCTGGGCGAGGGTGAACGGGCCAAGATACGCATGCAGCGTGCGATGCTGATCGACCCGGACAACTGGACGATGCGCTACAACTTCGCATGCATGGTTTGCAGGAGTTTGAAAGACAAGCAGACAGCATTGAAGTTGATGAAGACGTTGCTGGAAACAGCCACCGCCTCGCTGCTTGAATACTCCAAAGCTGACGCGGCATTCGAATTGCTGCATGAAGACCCGTGCTACCAGGCCATGGTCGCCGCCGCTGAAGCGCGTCTCGCGGCGACGAAAGTGGACGCGCCCGCACCGGTCACGGGAGGCTGACGAGATGGCCGACGTCTTCATTTCCTACGCGCGGGCCGACAAGGTACGCGTCGCGCCCCTGGTTGCCGCGATCGAGGCGAAAGGCTGGTCGGTGTGGTGGGATCCGGAGATCACACCGGGGCAGGAGTTCGACGACGAGATCGATGCCGAGATCGACGCGGCCAAGGCGGTGCTGGTGGTGTGGACGCCGACTTCAGTCGCGTCGCGCTGGGTACGCGGCGAGGCGCGCGAAGCGGCCGAGCGCGGGATCCTCGTGCCCGTGCGGTTCGAAAAGGCGCGCCTGCCGATGGACGTGCGAGCTATCCATACGACCGATCTCGATGACTGGCGCGAGAATCCGTCCCATCCCGCGGCGCAGGAATGCCTGCGCGCGCTGGAGGCCATGATCGCGCGTTCACAAGCGACGCAAGGTGCGAAGGCGGCCAGTACCCCAGCCGCCATCTCTGACAAGAAGCCGTCTCCGCGCTACACCATCTGCGTGCTGCCGTTCGCCAACATGAGCGGCGATCCGGACCAGGAATATTTCAGCGACGGCATCACCGAGGACATCATCACCGACCTCAGCAAGGTTTCATCGCTCCGCATCATTTCGCGCAACAGCGCCTTCCAGTACAAGGGCGAGAAACTGGACGTACCGCAACTCGTCCGCGAGATGAAGGTCACGCACGTGCTGGAAGGCAGCGTGCGCAAGGCCGGAGGGCGGGTGCGGATCAGCGCCCAGCTCGTGGACTGCGAAGACAACGGACACATCTGGGCCGAACGCTACGACCGCGATACCAGCGACATCTTCGCGTTGCAAGACGAGATTTCCCGCGCCATCGCCAAGGCACTGCGGCTGCGGCTTTTGCCGGAAGAGAAGAAGGCCATCGAGCGGCGCGGTACCGACAGCGCCGAGGCGTACGACCTGTACCTGATGGCGCGGCAAATGTACGTGAGCGGTCAGGAAAATGATGAACACGCCGCGCACGCGATTATCAGGATGTGCACCCGCGCCACCGAGATCGACCCCAAGTATGCGCAAGCGTGGGCGTTGATGGCGATCGGTTATCGGAGTCTGCGGGCATTGGGTGTGGGAACTGAAGGCGGCATGGATGCCGCGGAGCGCGCACTGGTGATCGATCCGCATCTGGCCGAAGCACATGCGGTCAAGGCTTACATCCTGCTCCAGAACGGCGACACCGACACGGCGGAGTCCGAAGTCGCGATCGCGTTGAAACTGGACCCGGAATCCTACGAGGCGAACCGCACTGCGGCACGCGTGAATTACCAGTTGCATCATTTCGAGGATGCAATCCGTTTTTACGAAAAAGCCGCAGGGGTGATGGAAACCGACATCAACTCCGCTGCGACCTTGATGAGTTGTTACACCGCCGTAGGCGATGCTGCAGCGGCACGACGTGCGGCGGAAGTCACACTCAAACGAGCGGAAGCGATCTTGGCACGTGACCAGAACAATCCGGGCGTCCTGGCATACAGTGCCTATGCGCTCATGGCGATGGGCGAGGCCGACCGTGCCAAGGCGCGCATGAGCCGGACCCTGATGATCGACCCCAACAACTTCAATATGCGATACAACTTCGCGTGTTCGCTCTGCGTGTATTTGAAGGACAAGGCCGCCGCGCTGGAGATGCTCGAACCGTTGTTCGCGACGATCACCGATGCTTTCCTGCCCTACACCAGGGTCGATCCGGATTTGGAACTCCTGCACGAGGACCCTCGGTGGCAGGCCATGGTCGCGGCCGCTGAAGCGCGCCTCGCGGCCTTGAAGGATCCCGATGCGCCCGCGGTCGAAGCGCCCGCGTAGGAGCGGCCCTCGGCCGCGACCAGAATCAACGCCACCCCTGATGACGGGTCGCGCGCAAGGCGCGCTCCTGCAGAAGGCGCCGGGTTACATCTTCCCCGCTTCCAGCGGCCGCTGGCGGTGCATCAGCGCCCATTGCGCGTGCTCGGCCAGGGCCGCTTCGCCCAGTGCGTGCAGGATGCCGCGCCGTGCATCGGAGTCGTGCGTCGCGTCCAGCTGACGGCGCGCGCTGGCGAAGATGCCGCGCATGTAGCGGTACTGGTTGATCAGCTCCTTGTCGGCCTTGCGGAAGGCGTAGGACTCGCGTGCCGCGGCGACCACCGCGAGCACGCCCATCAGTGCGACCAGCCAGTTGGCGGCATCGGTGTCCAGCCAGTGGTTGAACAACGCAAGGAACAGGCTGGTCGCGACCGCACCCCCCAGCAGGATGCGCGCGATGGCCTCGTAGCGCCGATGAGTGCGGTGGCGCTGTTGGGCCTTGCGCGCGTAGTAACCGAGCTGCCCGTCGCCTCCCGGTTCGCCGATCCATTCTGCGATCACCTTCGCGATGTCGTCTGGTGCCGCCGCGGTTGTCGTGCGGATTGCGGCCGCACGCATCACGTTGCGGATCCAGCCCAGCTCGACATCCTGTTTCTGCATGAAGTTGCCGTGCGCGAATGACCCGGATTCACCCGCGCCCACGCCGGCGCGGCGCCAATAGCCTTGTATCCGCAGGCCCTCGGCCAGCGCGCGATAGTCGATGTACTTGCGGTGCCATTCACGCCGCTGCGCCAACCACGACAGCCACGCGCCGACAGCGAACAGCACGACGAACATGTAGAGGGTGTCGCCCTGGCCTGTCAGGCCATTCGGTGTATCGGAGTAATACACGAATGCGATGCCCATCAGGACGGTGAGCGTGTACACGCCACGCATCGCCAGCAGAACCTGCTTCTGATAATGGATCGCCAGCCCGTCGGCGGCCGAAAACAGGGCCGCGGCCGGCGCGCAATCGCCTGCGTCCGCCGCATCCGGCTGGATGTCCTCGGCGTAACGCGCGCTGTCGTCGTTGAATTGCTGCATGCGCTGGAACATGCGGCGGAAATCGGGCGGCATGCCGGCGTCGGCTGCGCTGGCGCCCTGGTCGGTGACCCAGCGCGCCTGCAGCGGCTCGAGGGGATCCACGGGAGGCTCGATCACGCCCGCGCCCTGGTCGCGCGAGCAGGCGATGTGGTACATCAGGCTTTCGTCGCCCGTGTCCAGCGTCACGTGCCGGGTGTGGCGGCGCTCGCCCATGCCCGGCGGAATGCCGTCCATGTGGAAGCGCACGATCTGCGCCGTGCCGCCGAGACGATCCGAGGTCCGGCCATCCCAGATCGCCAGCAGGATATGGCTGTGGCTGGCAGTGAACACGCCGACCTGGGTGTATTGGCGGTCGCGTGCTGCGCCGTGCACGGCGCTACTTTCCGGCGTGTTGCCCGGCAGCAGCGGCAATTCGATCACGTGCGCCTGCGCGCACAGCGCGTTGAATTGCGCCCGGGTCGCGGCGTCGCTGAAATCCTGGACGTACAACTCGCGCGTGAACGGCAGCGGCGCGATCAGGCGCGCGCCGGCGGCCAGCGCCTCCTGCGCGACCAGTTGATCGCCGCCCTCGGCCAGCGGTGACAACACCACCAGCGGAATCCCCGGGAAATCCTGTTGCAGCCGCGAGAAAAATGCCCGCACGCACCCGCGCAAGCCATCGATTTCACTCGCCGCGAGGTTGCGATGGCTGGTGACGCCCACGACCAGCGGCGTGACCGCGGCGCTTGCTCCCGCATGGCGCGCCTGCATCGAC
>JBOHYV010000102.1:0-7960 GCA_050738135.1 Rhodanobacteraceae bacterium
GCATCAAGGCGTTCTTCGGCACTTCGCCGAACGCCGTACAGACCCAAGTGTGGATCGCGGTCACCGTCTACCTGCTGATCGCCATCCTGCGCAAGCGCTTGGGATTGGCCGCGCCGCTCTCCGAGCTGCTACACATTTTGAGCGCGACCCTGTACGAACAAACCGGGCTGGAGTGCGCCTTGCAGCAGGCCGAACTACACCAATCCGACACCCTGGCGTCCAACCAGCTGATTTTGTTCGATGATTAACCGGACAGTACTGGTTGTGGCAGAAAGTACCCAAAAACCATTGCGCCTGTGGCGGTGATCTAACGAACATCGTGTTCGTTCGACTGCACTTGCCGCTTGCCGATCGCGCGCCGGCGCGAACTCCGGCATCCCTGCCGTCGAACATGCGCGCCTTTCCCGCGCGATCGGCTGCGCGGCTGCGGCACCGCCAACGGCGCGTTTGTCGCTCCGCTCCCGGCCATCCATGGCCCGCGCTGCTGCAAGTTGCGAAGTCCCAGGTCATGGATGACCGACGACGAAGCAAAACTTTTCCGCGCCGTGGGACGGCGCGGAAAAAGACAGGGATGTCGTCCCATTTCCACAAGCACAAGCGCCGCGTCGCTAGAATGCGCGTTTGCCTTGCAAACCGCGCTGCGCGCGGAATCCGGGACTAGGGCCTGAGAATGGACAAGAGTTTCGACCCGAAAGAGATCGAATCGAAGTGGTATGCGCGCTGGGAGGCAGCCGGCGGCTTCAAGCCGGCCGGCAAGGGCGATCCCTACGCGATCCTGCTGCCGCCGCCGAACGTCACCGGCACGCTGCACATGGGCCACGCGTTCCAGCAAACCATCATGGATGCGCTGATCCGCCACGCGCGGATGTCGGGTAAAAATACGTTGTGGCAAGGCGGCACCGATCACGCCGGCATCGCCACGCAGAAGATCGTCGAGAACCAGTTGGCGGCGGAAGGCACGACGCGCCATGACATGGGCCGCGAGCAGTTCGTCGAACGCGTGTGGCGATGGAAGCAGGAATCGGGCTCCACGATTACGCAGCAGATGCGGCGCCTCGGCGCTTCAATGGACTGGTCGCGCGAACGCTTCACGATGGACGAAGGCCTGTCGTCCGCGGTGCGCAAGGTTTTCGTCGAGTGGTACCGGGCCGGGCTGATCTATCGCGGCAACCGGCTGGTGAACTGGGATCCGGCGCTGATGACCGCGGTATCGGATCTCGAAGTCAACAACGTCGAGCGCGACGGATTCCTGTGGTCGATCCGCTACGACGTCATCGATCCGCAACCGGGTGCGCCGGACCATGTGGTGATCGCAACCACGCGGCCGGAAACCATGCTGGGCGACGTCGCGGTGGCGGTGCACCCCAAGGACGATCGCTACAAGGCGCTGGTCGGCAGGAAAGTGCTGCTGCCGTTGACGAACCGCGAGATTCCGGTGATCGCCGACGACTATGTCGATCGCGAATTCGGCACCGGTTGCGTCAAGATCACCCCCGCGCATGACTTCAATGACTATCAAGTGTGGGAACGCCACGTCGGAGCTGGAATCTTCGACCACATGCCAGCGCGGGGCTTGATTTGCATCTTCACGCTGGACGCCCACGTACTCTATCCACCCAAGGACGATGTGCTAGACAGCGGCGTACATACGACAGTCATGAACCAACCGCATGAAGTCTCACGCGCCAGCGTCGGGCAGTCAGCAGTTGAAATGATGAGCTCTATATACAAGGAGGGATCCATCGTCCGCGCGATTCCCGCCGCCTATCGCGGCTTGGATCGCTTCGAGGCTCGCAAACGCATCCTCGCCGAGCTCGAAGCCGAAGGCCGGCTGGTCGAAGCCAAGCCGCACAAGCTGCAGGTGCCGGTGAGTCAGCGCTCGGACGCGGTGATCGAACCGATGCTGACCGACCAGTGGTTCGTGGCCCTAACCTCGGACAAGGGTCGCGCGGCGATCACGCAACCCGCGCTGGACGCGGTGCGCAATGGCGACATCAGGTTCGTCCCGGAAAACTGGGCAACGACTTATACGCAATGGCTGGACAACATCCAGGACTGGTGCATTTCGCGCCAGTTGTGGTGGGGCCATCGCATCCCCGCTTGGTACGACGAGTCCGGCAACATCTACGTCGGCGAAGACGAGGCCGACGCGCGCGCGCATGCAACCGTTGCACCGGTCGGTGCGTTGCGCCAGGACGACGACGTGCTGGACACCTGGTTTTCATCGGCGCTGTGGCCGTTCTCGACGCTTGGCTGGCCTTCCGACCAGCCGGTGAAAAACGAGCGTGGCGAGATCGTCGCCAACTGGCAAACCGACAAGGTGTTCCTGCCGACCGCGGTGCTGGTCACCGGCTTCGACATCATCTTCTTCTGGGTCGCCCGGATGGTCATGACGACCCTGTACTTCACGAAGCAGGTTCCGTTCCGCGAGGTGTACATCAATGCCATCGTGCGCGACGCCGAAGGCCAGAAGATGTCCAAATCCAAGGGCAACACCCTGGACCCGCTGGACCTGATCGACGGCATCACGCTGCCTGCGCTCATCGAAAAATCCACCAGGTCGCTGCTGATTCCGCAGGTGCGCGAAAAAGTGGAAAAACGCATCCGCAAGGATTATCCGGATGGCATCAGTGCGATCGGTACCGACGCGCTGCGTTTCACGTTTGCCGCGCTGGCGAGCTACAGCCGTACCATCAACTTCGACCTCAAGCGCGCGGAAGGCTACAAGGCGTTCTGCAACAAGCTGTGGAACGCTGCAAGGTTCGTGTTGATGCACAGCGAGGGACCGGGGACCGGGGACCGGGGACCGGAAAATCCTGCAACCGAGGCGGAGCGCTGGATTCTCACGCGACTGTCGAAAACGTTGGCGGAGGTGGAGCAGCACTTTGCGAGCTACCGCTTCGACCATGTCGCGCAGGCGCTGTACGAATTCGTCTGGAACGAGTACTGCGACTGGTTTCTCGAGCTTTCGAAGCCCGCATTGAATGGCGACGATGTCGACGCCGCGGCGTCCGCGCGACGTACCTTGCTGGTGGTGCTGGAAGCCGCATTGCGCGCGCTGCACCCTATCATCCCGTTCATCACCGAGGAGATCTGGCAATCGGTGGCGCCGCAGCTTGGCTTCAAGGAATCCAGCATCGTCGCACGCGCGTATCCGCGCTCGGAGGAATTCGCGGTCGATGAAACCGCCAGCGCCGAGATCGAATGGTTCAAGGCGGTGCTGACCGGCGTGCGCAGGATCCGTTCGGAAATGAACATCGCGCCGGGCAAGACCATCCCGTTGCTGTTTGCCGATGGTGATGCCGAAGACCGCCGCCGCGCGGAGAAGTTTTCAAGCCGGACCGAATTCCTTGGCCGCTGCGAAGCGCCGCGCTGGCTTGCGGACGGAGAATCGGAACCCGCGGCCGCAGCCGCCGTGGTCGGTAACCTGCGCGTTTTGATTCCCTTGGCAGGCCTGATTGACCTGGATGCGGAACGTGCGCGACTGGCCAAGGAAATCGCTCGCATCCGGGGCGAAATCAAAAAGTGCGAAGGCAAACTCGGCAACGCCAGCTTCGTCGACCACGCGCCCGCAGCGGTAGTGGAGCAGGAGCGCAATCGGCTCGCGGACTGGAACACGCAGCTCACCGCGTTGCAGGGACAGGCCGCCAAGCTGTCGAATTGATGGTCGGCGGGTGGTAGCCGCCCTGCCACCCGCCCACGCGCTCGGCGCGCCCTACTCCACCGCCCCGGCTTCCTCGGGAAACAACACGTCGATGAAGCCGAAGCGGGAGAAGTCGGTAATCCGCGAAGGATACAGCCGCCCGATCAGGTGATCGCATTCGTGCTGTACCACGCGTGCGTGGAAACCTTCGGCGGTGCGGTCGATGGCACCGCCGTTCGGATCCATACCCTGATAGCGGATCATCGAATGCCGGCTGACCGCGCCGCGCAGGCCCGGCACCGACAGACAGCCCTCCCAGCCTTCCTCCATGTCGCTGGACAGCGGCGTGATCATCGGATTCAACAGGATCGTCCGCGGCACTTCCGGTGCATCCGGGTAGCGATCGGAATGTTCGAAACCGAACACCACCAGTTGCAGGTCCACGCCGACCTGCGGCGCGGCCAAGCCTACGCCGTCGGCCGCCTGCATGGTTTCGAACATGTCGGTGATCAGATCGTTCAACCCGGCGCTGCCGAACATCGTCTCCGGCACCGGCGGCGCCACGCGCAGCAGGCGCGGGTCGCCCATTCTCAATATTTCCCGGATCATGTTTGCTTCCGTTGCATCAATGACGGGCGACGCGCCGCCACCACAACCGCGGGACCGTCGCGAAAAAATGTGCCGCGATGCCGCACGCGACCAGCACGCGCGTCAGTGGCTTGCGCGCGGCGGGGTCGAATTTCGTGAACCATCGCCACATGCCACGATGTTTATGGTAACTGACGAACAGTGGGCGGTGCGCGCTGGAACCGCCTTTCGCATGGCGCACCCGGACGGCACCGGCCAGATACACCTTGTAACCCGCGTCGCGTGCGCGCCGGCACAGGTCCAGATCCTCGCAGTGCAAAAAGTAACCCTCGTCGAATCCGTGCAGCCGCTCGAATGCCACGCGCGGCAGCAACATCAGGGCGCCGGAAACATTCTCGACTTCGATGACCGACTCTGGAATCGGCCCGGGCACGTCCACGCCTTCGTAGCGGGCATTTTCAGCTTCGCGCCGGGCGCGCCCCGTCATTTCGTTCAATGACCGGCGCAGCAACGGATCCCGTCGACGCGAAGCCGGATCCGGGGTGCCGTCCGCTTCGCACACCACCGCACCGACCACGCCGGCATCGGAATGAGCGCGCAGTGCATCGAGCATCCGTGCGATCGTGTCCGGCTCCACCAGGCAATCCGGATTCAGAAACACGATCGCATCGCCGAGCGCCTGCCGCACGCCAATGTTGACCGCCGGCCCGAAACCCAGGTTGGCACGGTTGTAGAGGACAGCCACGCGCTCGTCGCATTCATGGGCGCGCGCCAATGCCTGCGGCACGCCATCACGCGAACCGTTGTCGACGATGATCAACTCGACCGGCGCGCTCGATGCCAGCGCACGCAAAACACATTCGCGCAAGCTGGCGCCGCTATCGGCAGCAACGATGACGACGGACGCGAGCGGGGACATCCGCGCAGTCTAGGGCCTGTCAGCCTCGCGGGCTCAGGAATTTCGCGCCCACGCGAACAATTCGCGCAGCTTCGGCGGCGCGCCGGCATTCAACAGGCCGCGCCGAAACACGCGCCCCGCTCCGTACATGACGACGAGCACCGTAAGCAGCAACAAGGCGGTGGTGAAAACGTAATCGGTCAGCGGTGGCGGCGCGGCCGACCGGCTCATCATCATGAATGGAGTCAAGGGCGGTACGTACGACAGTACCCGTGCCCACAACGCGGTGGGATCCTGCGCCACCGGCACCATCAGGATCAGCGGCAATACCAGGAGCAGCATCACCGGGGTCATGTACGGCTGCGCCTCGCGGATGTTGTTCACCGATGCGCCGATGGCGCCCATCACTGCGGCATAGAGCAGGAAACCCAGCACGAAGTAAACCAGGAACCAGATGATGTTCCATGCGGTGATGCCGGCGAGGATCTGCGAGGCCACACCGCCCAGCGACAGCGCGGCGCCAACGGTCGCGAGCAGGCCGAGGATGATCACCAGCCAGCTGCCGACCAGGGTCACTCCGACGCCGGCGACGCCGAGCGTCTTGCCGGCCATGATGTCGGAGGGTTCGATCGCCGCCAGCAGCATCTCGGCGATGCGATTCGACTTCTCCTCGATGGTGGCCATCATCAGAAGCTGGGCGATCTGCATGATCGCTATGAACAACAAGTACACGTAGCCCACCGGCAGCCACTGCGCGACCTTCTCGGCCGCGGTCACGGCCTTGTGGCCGTGCTCGGTCACCAGTTGCCCCTGGAACGTCACGCTCTCGCCCAACAAGCGGGCCTGGTCCGGAGACAACCCGGCCTGCGACGCGCGCCGCGCCTGCACCACCGCCGACACCTCGCCTGCAAACCAGTCGCGCAGGTCCGTGTCGGTGAGATTGCGTGATGCGTAAGCATACGTCGCGTCGGCCGCGAGCGGCTTGTCCGGAAACGTGAAGTAACCATCGAGCTTGCCATGAGCCGTCACATCCTGCAGCGCTGCGGCCGGTGTATCGACCCGCTGGTAGCGCGCAATCGAAAGGCTGCGATCGATGCGCGCGGCCGCGTCGGGCGTCAACTGTGCGTACCAATGCCGGAGTGCGTCACGTTGTTGCCAGATCGTCTGCGCGGCGGGCGGTGCCGGCACCGGCCCGCCACTCGCCAGAGCCTGGCCCAGCGCTGCGCGCGCCGCCGCGTCGAGCTTCGCGGCTTGCGGTGCAAGCGCCCTCCACACTGGTGGCAGCTGTGCCGACGGCGCCTTGGCATCCTGCCCGGCGAGGTCGAGCAGCTTCGCGAAGTCCTGACCTTCGATTCGTTGCCCGACAGCCTGCAGCAACCAGCCGGAATGGTCGACGACCGCGTACTGCCGTGCGCCGTGGAACTGAGCGATCAGGCCCGGCACCAGCATGAAGGCGAGGAAGATTGCCGGCGTGATCAGCAGACTGATCCAGAAGCGCCGGCGCCCGACATAGGCGACATAGTCGCGCCGTGCGACCAGCAGGACGTTATGCAGCTTCATGGTCGTCTCCCACGGCTTCCAGGAACACCTGCTTCAGTGATGCCTCGCCGGTATCGAAGCGGCGCAGCCGCACGCGTTCGACCAGCGCCTTCAGCAGCGCCTGGGTATCGGCGCCCGGGCTTAGCCGCAATTCGGCATGGCGTCCCGAGTCGTCGGCCGATGCGACGCCCGGCAATTCGCGCCATTCGCCGGCGTCGCCTTCATAGTCGAGCGAGACCGTACGGTCGGCGCCTGCTTTCACTTCCGCCAACGTGCCCGCGCGCTTGCGCCGGCCGCGGTCGATGATCACGACGGAATCGCAGATTTGTTCCGCGTGTTCGACCACATGCGTGGAAAAAATCACGGTGCGGCCCTCGCGCTTGAATTGCAGGATGAGCGAGAGCACGACTTCCGCATTCACCGGGTCGAGGCCCGAGAACGGCTCATCGAGCACCACCAGCTCGGGATCGTGCAGCAGCGTGCCGATCACCTGCGCCTTCTGGCCCATGCCCTTGGACAGCGTGTTGCATTTCGCATCGAGGTTGGCCTCGAGGCCCGCGGCCGTGAGGCGCGTGCGCGCCCGGGCATCGGCCTCGCGCCGGCCGAGCCCGCGCAACTGGCCGAAATAGCTCACCATGTCGAGCACGCGCATGTCCTTGTACAGGCCATTTTCCTCAGGCAGGTAACCGGTGCGCGCACGCACGTCCTCGGGTTTGCAACCGCCCAGCACGGTCACGTTGCCGGCATCGGGCTTGAAGATGCCGGTAATCATCCGCAGGGTGGTGGTCTTGCCGGCGCCGTTGCGACCAAGAAACCCGTAGATGCTGCCCGCGGGGACGTCGAGCGAAAGTTGGTCGACGGCAGCATGTGCGCCGAAAAACTTGCTGGCGTCACGGATCGAGATGGCGTCTGGCACGGGTGCTTCCCTGATTGCGGTCGGTGGATTGTACGGGCATGCTGCGCCGCTGCCTCGTGACAATTGTCACCGGTTCGCCCGGACATCGTCACCGCCGCAACGCGATCGCGCCGCCAGACGTCGCCAGACGTCGCCAGCCGGATTCACGCAGACAGCTTCCAAGGCCGTGGCACCTCATCCGCGGCCTCGGTTGAAGTGCTTACGGTGCGCCAAAGGCGATCAGGATCGGGCGGCGCCGTTCGACAGCGGTGTTTTCAGCACAAAACGTGGATCCCTCACGAACGGCGCATTGCCGGCGATCGCATCGGCGTTGCCCGATCCGTGCTGCGTATTCGCGGAAGCCCATGGAATGTGCTCGACCGGGCCTGGCAGATAA
>JBOHYV010000103.1:0-7730 GCA_050738135.1 Rhodanobacteraceae bacterium
GGATGGTATACGGCTTGTCGAACAGGATTGCCGCAAGGCTCCTTGCGATGTCGGAGACTTCGGGTGAGGATACGTTGTCGAGCACAATGACGTAGGCGTGTTGGTCGGGGAACCAGCTGTTGACGCTCGTGAAGCCAGCGATCCCGCCTTCGTGCGAATATTCCCGATGGCCGAACCCGGTCGAAACAAACCAGCCGTAGCCGTAGAAAGCCTTGCCTGAGTCGCCGACGGGAATCTGTGGTGCAAGCATCTGCTTGTGCAACGCCTCGGGCAGCAGCTTGACCGATGCAAGTGCGCGATCCCAGGTGTACAGGTCGCGGACCGTTGAATAAAGCGCGCCGGCACTGAACGGGACACTCATGTCGACGAACGACGCGGGTGGATATTTGCCTGCGACGTAACCGTTGTACCCCTTGGCATGGTTTTTCGCGGTGGGGTGGTTGCTGTCGTAGCCACTGTCCTGCAGGCCGAGCGGTCTGAAAATGTGCTGTTGCAGGAAGTGTGCGTAAGACTCGCCTGATACCTTCTCGATGATGTAGCCGAGCACCACGTAGCCGGAGTTGCTGTATTTGAACTTCGCGCCCGGTTTGAAATCCAGCGGCTTGTCCTTGAACAACGCCAGCAACTGCGTCGGCGTGACGGTTTCGTCCCGTACCTTCATGTAACTCGGAAAGTCGGTGAAATTGGGGATGCCGGAAGTGTGCGTGAGCAGGTTGTGGATCGTGATCGGTTGCCAATCCTTCGGGCAATCGGGTACGTATTTGCAAACCGGATCGTGCACATCCAGCTTGCCATCCGCCTGCAGCATCATGATCGCCATGGAGGTGAACTGCTTGGTGTTCGAGCCGATCCGGAACTCGGTATCGGGCGTGTTGGGTATCTTGCGCTCGACGTTCGCCATTCCGTAGCCCTTCGCGACGATGACTCGACCGTCGCGCGCAACGAGGATGGATCCCATGAAATGCTGCACCTTCACGGCCGCATGCATGTATCGGTCGATCTTCGTGCGCAAATCCCTTCCGGGCGTGGCGGCGGGGCAGCTCAATGCGACCGCGAGAGTGGCGAAGGCAAGTCCCGCTGTCAGCGAATGTTGCATGGTCGTCATCCTTCCTGTCGGGATACGCCGCGCAGTGTATTTCAGAATTCGCGGATTTGGGCCTGCCGGCCCTTTGGCCGCGAATCGGCAGATCGACACAGCGACCGGCGCACCGGTTACACGCTGCGTGTCGCTTCCACCGGCGGCACATTGGATGCACGCAGCGCGGGCATCAGCACGGCGAGCTGGCCCAGCATCCACAACACCGCCGCGCCGACCGCGAGATACCACAACGGAAACCGCGGCAGTTGATAGTGCGCCATCAGCACGAGGTTGAGCACGACGGCAAGGATCACGCCCAGTACCACACCGATGGTGACGATCAGGAAGTTCTCGGTCTGGAAGTAACGCAGGATGTCCCTGCGCGTGGCGCCCAGCGCGCGCCGGATGCCGATGCTGCGGGTACGCTGCTGCACCCAGAACCCTTCGAGTCCGGCGATGCCCACGGCGGTCACGAACAACAAGCCCAACACTGCCGCCAGCAGCATTCTGATCATGGTGGTGCCGCGGCTGAAATACGTCGCGCGGATCTGCGTATAGGTCTTGCCATCGCCCGCGGAGATCTGCCGGTCGGGTTTGCGTTTGGCCAGCGTCGCCAGCGCTGCCTTGATGACCCGCGCCCGATCCGGCGGCCGGCTGCGCAGCGCAAACGTGGCGTCGCCGCCGCCGGGTTCGATCGGCGCCAATATGGCCAGGCCATTGCTGCTGAAGCCATGATGGGAATCCCTGTTCAAGTGGCCACGCTGCAGGCGAGCCACGACGCCGGTGACGCGTGTGGGTTCGCCATGCACGACGCCGGCGAGACCGAAGTACAGGGTCCGCCCCACCACCTGGCCCGGGTGCGACGGGAACAGTCGTTGCGCCAAGGCCTCGCTGACGATGGCTGCCGGCGGAGAGGTGTGTCCGGAACTTTCCGGAGGTTTGCCCTGCACATATTCGTCCGGATTGAAATCGCGCCCCGCCACCAGCTTGAGGCCGAATGTACCGAGCGTTTCCGGGCCGCCCGTGAATTCATCCGGATTCGCACAGCCGCGCACGTCGGTCATCCGCGCGATCGAGTGCGCCGCCATGGCTGCCGTGAACGCATGGCTGGCGGCAAGGCTGCCGCAAGCGACCGTCACCCAGTTGTTGCCTGACATCGGCACGTTGCTGACGATGGCCGCCGACTCGACGCCGGGAAGCTCACGCAATGCCGCAAGGTCGCCCTGATGCAGGCTGAGCGGATTCTTGCCCGGCTGCAGGTCGTCGATCCTGACAATCGACAATGAATTTTCATCCAGGCCGCTCGGCAGCGTGATCCATTCGACCCGCCTGGCAATCAGGAACACGGCGTTGCACACGATGGCGCAGGTGAAGGCCACCTGCAGCACCAGCAGCGTGGTGGTGACCTTGTGGCGGCGCAGCGCCACGAGGATGGGTTGCAGTTGCATGGTCGCCACCCTCACAGCGTTTTCAGTTTGACGGCCGGTGCAACCCGGCACGCCAGCCACGCCGGCAGCAGACCTGCCAGCAGGCTCACGATGATCGCCAGCACCACCGTGGCCAACAGCATCTGGACGTCCATGTGCGCGAGGTGCGCGTAGCCGTTGGGGCGGTGGCGCACGCTCCACAGGCCCAGCTCGGCGATGCCGATGCCGAGCAGTCCGCCGACCAGGCCCACCAATGCCGATTCCGTCCCGAACTGCTGGAAGATGTCGCGCCGCCGCGCGCCCATCGCCCGCCGCACGCTGATCTCGCCGCTGCGGCGCAGGAACTTGGTCAGCAGCAAGGCCACGATGTTGACCATGCACACGATGAGAAATCCCGTCGCCAGCCACGCCTGCAGGCTCACGTCGCCCGGCACCAGTCCCTCGTGGAACAACCAGGGCATCAGGCCGTACAGTCTGGTGTCGCCGGGCGGCCGCCGGATGCGGCCCAGCGCATGTTGCTGCGCCGCGTAATTGAACAGGAACCTGCGATAGGCACCCACCTGCGCCGGGGTATCGAGTTGCAGCCAGACTTGCAGCCATGCGACATCAGGGCTGGTCAACGAGTCCAGGCTGTCGCTGCCACCCCAACCGTTGGAGAAGTTGACGCTCAGCTTCGACGACACCGCCGTGGACAACGGCAGGAAAAACTGGTCGGCTTCGTCGAACCGGGGCGCGCCGGGCGAGCCATAGAAGAAAGGCACCGGGTGCCAGGCCCGGGTCACGCCGACCACTTTGAAGTCGTGCTTGCCGAGGCGCACCACCTTGCCCAGCGCCGACCGGCCTGCGCTGCCGAGCAACCGCTGCGCCAGCTTTTGCGTCAACACCACGTCCGTGGCCCGGTCCGAGTCGGCCTGTTGCGACCACGCGCCGCCCGCGACGAATGGAACCCCGAACATCGCGAAAAAATCGCGCGTGGTGAAGCTGCCGTTCACGGACTTCGGGTGCACGCCGGGCAGGTCGGAATAGGCGGTCAGGCTGCCACGCGCCATCGCCGCCTGCCGCACCGCCTTGTGTGCATGCAAAAGTGCCTGGGCATCGGGCCAGGTAAAAGGCAGGTCCGGGTTGGGGACGGAACCACCCGACTTGTCCTCCAGCGGGCTCGCATTGAGGTAAGGCCGGAACAGGTGGGCGCTGCGGCCCGGCAGCGGATCGGCGGTCATCACGTGCAACACCGTCAGCATGGTCATGCTGGCGCCGATGCCGAGGCTGATCGTCAGCACCATCAATGCGGTGAGGACGGGTGAACGCCTGAAGCTGCCCAGCGCGAGCCTGAAATAATATTCGAACATGCGCAGGTTCCGGGAACGTGGGCGCGTGCTTGCGGTGCTAATCGAGCCGCTGGGCGGTGCCTTGGGCGACCGCCTGCTTGATCAGCGCATCCATCTGCTGCGTGGCCCGGCGCGAGGCCTGTTGCTGGCGTCGGGCGAGTTCCTGCTGCTGCGCCGCGACCGCGCGCTGCTGGTCCGCGAGCGTTTGCTTCTTGTCCTTGATTGCGGCTTCGATGCTCTTCTGTCTTTGGGTCAGGCTCGTTTGCTCGGCTTGCAAGGCGCGCCGTTGCACGCCGGCTTGCGGTGACCGGCTTGCGACTTGCAGCGCATCAAGTGAAGCTTGTCTGGAAGCAAGTTGTGCCTGTAGCTGTGCCAGGTTCGCTTCGCGCGCAGCCAGACCGGCCTGTTCGCCGGCGATTTGTCCTTGTTTGCCGGCCAACTGGCCCTGCTGCGCCGCGAGGGTCGTGACAGTCGCGTGGATTTTCTCCGCGCGCTGGATCGTGGCCGGGTCGTAGACGACCCAGGCTTGGTCGCCCTGACGGAAATACAGCAAGCGCCGGCCACCTTGGTGCAGGCGTTTCGCTGTGGCTTGGTCCGCGTCGGTACCGTAGATCGTGATCGTGCCGCCGTCGAACAACGCCATTCCGTGCGTGGCGTGGGAATCGATATCGATGTCCACGTGGTTGCCGCTGATGCCGGTGATGGCCGGCATCGAAGGCATTGACGGCATCGAAGGCATCGAAGGCATCGAAGGCATCGAAGGCATCGAAGGCATCGAAGGCATTGACGGCATCGGTGGCATTGACGGCATCGAAGGCATGCTCGGCACTGGCGGCACCAGCGGCACTGGCGGCACCAGCGGCACTGGCGGCACCGGCGGCACTGGCGGCACTGGCGGCACTGGCGGCACTGGCGGTACCGGCGGCGCCCCGAAATACACGTACGACGCGGTGCTGGTCGTCTGCGCCGCTGGTTTGGCACTCGACGAACCGATTGCCGGCGGGGCGGCGGCCGCGCTGCGGGCCGCCACCACTCGATACGGCATGGCTCCGATCAGGGCCACGCACCCCACCAGCAGCCACATGCGTGCGCTTGGCGCCGCGGCGCCTTGATGCAGGATCTGCAAGCGCTGCCTGAGATTGCGGAAGGTCGGCGAGGCGCCGGCGAGCCCGAGTTGCCGGGGATGCCCGACGCCCAGCCGCAGCAGCAGTCCGGCGTACGCGTGCAGGTCGGTACTGCGCCCATGCACGGCCATGGCGTCGCAAGCCGCCTCACGATGCAGCGCATACTCGCGCGCCGAGTGGTACGCCCATGGGTGAAAGAAGAACAGTCGCTGCGCGAGCACCGGAATCCAGCTCGACATGGCGTCGGCGCGGCGCACGTGGGCCAGCTCGTGCGCAAGCACCAGCAAGACGTCATTGCGCGGAAGCAAGAGTGCGGCAGGCCACAACACGGCCGGTCGCCACAGCCCGACGACCAGCGGCGTTTCGATGGCCGCCGACACCAGCAGTTGCGGCGCCCGACGCAATCCGATGCGCCGCGCTGCCTCGTCGCAAAGCGCCTGCAATTCCGGCCCCGGAACCGTGGCGTTGCGCCTGAGCCATTCGGTACGACGGAGTTGCAGCCACAGCAGCGGTATCTGTACCAACACACCCAGCAACCACAGGATGGCCACGCCGATGCGCCAGTGGCGGATCAACGGGGCCGCGGCTGTGGTCGCAATGCGTGCCGGATGCGCGCTTGTCACGGGTGTCTTCGGGGACGCCGCATGGGTCGAAATTTTGGTGGCGTAGGCGCGCGTTGCCTCGGCGGCCGGCGCTTGCGCGGCGACGCCTGGACTTGGCAACGGCAGCGCGATCGGCGCATGCCAGCACAGACCCAACAGCAATTGCAGACCGACCAGCCACCACAGCGCGCAGCGCGCGGCGGCGGGAAGCCGCGGCCACAGGCGCACGATCAGCGCCACCACGCCGACCAGCAGCAGCGCCTGGAGCGACGTCCAGGCCAGGCGTGTCAACAGCATCGAAGCCAGCCAATCGAGGGTTGTCATGTCAGCGCTCCTTGCGCTTGTCCTGGAACCGCGCCACCAGTGCCTCGAGCTCCGCCAGCTCGTCGTCGCTGACCTTGCCGCGTGCGGACATCCACGCGACAAACGGCGACACCGAGCCGCTCAGGGTGTTTTCGACAAACCGGTCCACAGCACGACGCATCGCTTCCCGGGGCGTGGTGACGGCGCGATAGCGATAGACGCCTTGGCGCTTGCGGCGTCCCAGATAGCCCTTGAGGCGCAAGCGCTCCATCATGGTGAGCACCGTGGTGCGGGCAAGGCCGCGCGGCTCGCCGAAACCGGCGGCCACTTCGCCCACGGTCCCGTCGCCATGCGCGTCGAGGTATTGCAGCAGAATCAATTCCTGGTCGCCAATCGAAGCTTCGGACATTGCGGAGATACCTTTGACCACTCACGTAGTCGCATGCTAGCCTTTGCCTACGTTGGTCGTCAAGTATTTCCTTCGACCTTTTCACGCCGGTGCCCTTCGGAACGCGGGGCGATGCCGCAATCGGGTACGTGTGGCTGGCGCAGGCTGCCCGAAACCACGGCTTTTCAGGCCGAAAGTCACAGTGACTATCGGCGGATGGCAATCCGGTGCGGCGGCAAGCAAGCTTGATCCGGCGTGAATCCATGGAGGCGAAAACATGAACAGGCAAATTCGGTGGTTGGCTGCGTCTCTGGCGCTGGGCGCCGCGCTCGTGAGTTTGACTGCAACGGCCAGCGGGTCGGTCACCCGCACGTTGCAAAAGAGCATCAACGTGCCCTCCGGCGACAGCGTCATCGTGGAAAACCTGGTGGGACACATGCATGTGACCCAGGGCAACGGCCCGCTGCAGGTGACTGCCACGGTGGTGGCGGGCGGCGATCACGCGCAGGCCCTGCTGCAGAGCGTGAAGCTGGACGTGTCCACGACGGGCGGACAGGTGCGGGTGCAAGTGGATTATCCCGTGGACCGCTACGACACGTTCCTGTACGTCCCGGCGGACGCAAAGCCGAATGGCTCGGATGAAGTGTGCATTCTCGGCAAGCTGATCTGCTTCCACGGCAGGTCGAGCAGCAGCTTCCGGTACCAAGGCAAGCGCGTGCGCGTCAATCGATCCACCGGTGGCGGTTCCGGCGCGCCGCTGTACGTGGACGTTGACGTCCGTGTCCCCACCCAGGTATCTGCCAGTTTCAGCAATGCAGCAGGCCTGCTTGACGCCGAGGGTCTTGCCGACAACCTGGGTCTGCTCACCAAGGGCGGCGACATCCATGGGCAGAACCTGAAAGGATCGCTCGACGTCGAGAGCGGTGGAGGCGACGTTTATTTGAGCGGCGTGACTTCTTCGGATGCGCAGGTGCACACCGGCGGCGGGGACCTGACGGGCAGCGGCTTCAGCGGCAACTTCGAAGTGGGTACGGGCGGCGGTGATGCCAAGCTGGACACCTTGACCGGCAAGCTGTCGTTGCATTCGGGCGGCGGGGACGTCACCGGCAGCGGCCTCGGCGGCAACCTCCAAATCGAGACCGGTGGTGGTGACGCCAGGCTCGACACCTTGACCGGCCAATTGTCGTTGTCGTCCGGCGGCGGTGAGGCGATTCTCAACGGCGACCTCTCCAGGCTCCAGTCACTGGATGCGGAAACGGGGGGCGGAGACTTGACCGTATCGGGCGATCTGGCGGCCCTGCAATCCCTGCGTGCGGAAACCGGCGGCGGCGAGTTGACCTTGTCCGGCAACCTGGCCGCGTTGACCTCGTTGCGAGCGGGCACCGGTGGCGGGGACTTGCACGTGACCGGCGATCTGGCGGCGCTGACCTCACTGGATGCGGAAAGCGGCGGCGGTGACATCGTGTTGCGGACCAATCAT
>JBOHYV010000104.1:0-7708 GCA_050738135.1 Rhodanobacteraceae bacterium
CTTGATGTGCTTGATTCACGGCGGGCCATCCATGGCCCGCATTAACAGGGTGTTTTTCAACACCCTGTTAAGGGAAGTCGACAGCAGGAAAGCTTGTTCGCTAGAACCACGCGGGGCGGCGAGCTCGCTACGCCCGCCGGTAATACCACACCGAAATCGCCAGCAGCAGCAGCGCCGGAATCAGATTGACCACGAACGGCGGTGCCCCGAATACGGTGCCGGTGCTGATGATCGCGCGCTGGACGAAATACCACGCGATCGCCACGATCAGGCCCAGGAACACGCGTTTGGCGAGCCCGCCCGAACGCAATGTGCCGAACGCGAATGGCAGCGCGCACAACACCAGCAGCAAGGTGTCGATCGGATAGAACGCGCGGGTCCAGTAAGCGTTTAGGTATGCGGCGGGGTTCTGGCGGTTGGCGCGCAGGTAGGCGATGTTGCGGGACAGTTCGCGCAATGAAAGGTACTCGGGGTGTTGCACCGAAGCTTCCAGCACCCTGGGATCGAGCGACGTTTGCCACGCTTGCTGCGGGTGGATGGTGCTGACGGCGCCGCTGGCGGCGACCCTGGTGTCGCGCACGTCGTGCAGGATCCACGCCTTGCCTTGCTGCGTGGCCAGCTTCGCGTGGCGGAACGAAGTCAGCTCGCCGTTGCCGTTGAATCCGAACACGCGTACATCCGCAAGTTCGACCCGGGGTTGCCCGTGCACGAGGTGCGCCAGCGCCGCCTTGGCGTTGATGATGTTGTCACCGTCGCGCGCCCACAGGCCGCTGCCCTGGCGCATGTGCAACTGGCCGGCGGTGCGTCGCAACTGGATTTCCTGTGCGCGCTGGTCGCCGGCCGGCGCCGCGGTTTCGCCGAGCACGAATGCGCCCACCGTGAAGATGAACACCAACCCGATAACCGACAGGCTTATCCTGAGTTTTGACATGCCTGCCGTGCGCAGCGCGGTGAGCTCGCCGCTCGCGGCCAGCGCACCGATCCCGATCAAGCTGCCGATCAACGCCGCGAACACGAACCATTGGTACACGCGCCGCGGCACGGTGAGCAGGATCGAGGTGACCGCCGCGCCGAGTGAGTAGCCACCGTGGCCGATGTTGCCTATCTGGCTGGCGAACTCGATGGCGGTGTCGAGACCGGTCAGCACCAGCCAGGTGAGCAGCAAGCCGCCCAGCACGCTGCGTGCGATCAACAGATCGGCACGCTTGATGCGTAGCCGTTGCCGGCCGCCTGTCACGCACCGGTCCCGGTCGAAGCGATTGGCTTGCGCGTTGCGTATTGTTTCGCGAATGCCCACGCTGCGCCGACGAATACCGGCAGCAGGACCCACCACATTCCGATTGGCGCCGCCAGCTTGCCGCTGGCGATGAAGTTCCGTACCAGCGTCATCAGGTCGAAGATCACAAGGTATGCCAGCACCGCGATCAGGATGCGGCCGACCGGCGATGAGCGCGGCGCCTGGCGTGACAATGGCAGCGCCAGCATCGCCAGCACCACCGGCCCGAACGGAATCGCGATGCGCCACTGCAGTTCGGCTTTCGCGGCGGGGTCGTGGTCGCCGATCAGCGAGGCGGTGGTGCGCAGGCTTTCTGGGTCACTCTCGTCGCTGTCGTTGGCGGGCTGGGATAGCGCGATGTCGTTGCGCTGGAATTGCATCACCCGCCAGTTGTCCTGGCCGAGGCGGATGTCGTAACGATGGCCGTCGTGCAGCGCGATGAAGCGGTTGCCCTGCTGGCCTTCGTGGAACAGATCGCCGCGATCGGCGGTGATCACGCTGATGTTGACGGCGCCGTCCTTGCCGGTTTGCTCACTTTCGACGAACAGCTTGCCGAGCCGGGTGCCATCGGGGCTCACCTTGTTTGCGAACAGGATGCCGTTGCGACCCGCGAGACTGGTGAAGCGGCCGGCCTCCAGACCCACCGCAATCACCGAGCGGTTGGCCTGTTCGACTTCGGCATTGGAGGCGCGGTTCGACAGCGGACCCAGCCACAGCGCCACCAGCGCGACCACGATGCCGGCGCCGACCGCGAAGATCGCGGTGGGTTTCAGCAATCCCCTGGGTCCGAATCCGGACGTGGACAGCACATGCATTTCGCTGTCGCGGTACATCCGCCCCAACGCCAGCAACATCCCGAGGAACATGCCCATGGGCAGCAGTGCCTGCAGGGTATTGATCAGGTCCAGGCCAAGCACCGTGAACATCACCGAGCCCGGCAGTTGTCCGGTCGCGACCTTGTTCACCACGTTCGCGAAGGTGCTGCCGGTGAAGATCACCAGCAGCACGATGATGGCCGCGAGGCTGCCGATCAGGAATTCACGCAGGATGTAGCGATCGAGGATGGAAAGGCGCGGCATCGTGGTCGAAACGGTGTCTGGATCTGGCAGGAAGGTCCGTGACATTGACGCTGCCAAACCAACAGCGGCGTCCTGTCATTGCCGCGTCGCCCCGCTGGGCGACGGAAGTCGAACGTGAAGAGTGTGGAGGATGGCAGACTTTCCGCAGACTCCCCGACGCGGGCGCCTCGCGGAAACAGCAGTGTAGCGGCGCGCGCGCAACCGCCATGTGACGGGGCATTTCACGCGGGTGCGTGCACCGAACGTTCCAGTATCTCGCGCAGTTCGTCCGACAGCACGGGCTTGCGCAGGAATGCGTTCATGCCCGCCGCGTGTGCCCGTTGTTGCTCGTCGCCGTGGGCACCGGCCGTGAGCGCGATGATGGGCGTGGTGAGACCGCGCCGGCGCAACAGCTGCGCCAGCTCGCAACCGTCCATCCCTGGCAGGTCGTAGTCGAATACCATCGCCGCGAACGCGCCCCCGGCGTCGATTTCCGTCAGCGCCGTCAGGGCCTGCGGCGCCAGGGTGACCTCGTAGCCGAACGTTTCGATAAGACCTGCGATGGCTTGTCCGGCGACCGGGTCGTCCTCGACCAGCAGAATCCGCGTGCGCGTCGACACTTTGCTCCCGGACGGCTTGTCAGCCGTGGCGGATGTCGTCCGCGGCGGGGGCGCCGCGGCATCCACAGGTGCCACGGCCGGGAGCGGCAATTGCACACGGAACGTGCTGCCGCGCCCGGGTACGGACTCGACGCTGATTCGACCGTTCATCAGGCTGACCAGTTCGCGGCTGATCGCGAGACCCAAACCGCTGCCGCACTGCAGGCGCCCCTGGCTGGCCTGTTCGAAGCGCTGGAAAATCCTTGTGGACTCTTCGGCGGTCATGCCGGGGCCGTGGTCGATCACGCTGTAGGTGATGCCGTCGCTGTTGTGTTCCAGCTTCAGCGCGATGCCGCCGTGGGCAGTGAACTTCAGCGCGTTGTGGGTGAGATTGAACAGGATCTGTTGCACGCGCAGTGCGTCGCCGCACACCGCGCGGGGTGCGTCCGCCGCGATCACCACGTCGATTGCAAGGTGCTTTTGTGCCGCGATGCCCGCATCGGCCGCCGCGACTTCACGCAGGATGGCTGCGGGATCGAATGGTGCGGGATTGAGCTCCAGCCGGCCCGCCTCGATCCGCGCCACGTCCAGTGCGTCATTGACGTGGCGCAGCAACAATGTGCCCGAGCGACGGATCGCGTCGGCGTATTGATGCTGGCGATCGTTCAGGGATGTCTTGAGCAGCAGTTCGGTCATGCCCATCACGCCGGTGAGCGGGGTGCGTATTTCGTGCGCCATGTCGGCGAGGAAACGCGACTTGGCCGTGTTGGCCAGCTCGGCGATGCGCTGGCGTTCCTCGCTGAGTGCGAGGCGGTGTTGTTGCTGCAGGCGGCGGCGCAGCGCCCACGCAATCCACGCCAGCAACACGATCGCGGTGAGCACATACAACGTACGTGCCCAGGGCGTGTTCCATGGCGCCGCCCGCACCCGCAGCGAAAGAGCCGCCAGAGGCGCGCTCCAGGGACCGTTGCCCGTGCGTCCGCTCACCAGCAGGCGGTAGCTCCCGGGGTCCAGAACGGAGAATTCGCGGACGTTACGGGGGCCGGTGTCCACCCAGTCGGGGTCGAAGCCTTGCAGGCGGAAACGGTAATCGTCGCGGGCAGGATCATTGAAGGAGGTCACTTGCGCGGTGACGGTGAGCTCGCGATCGTGCCAGTCGAGATCGACGGGTTTGTGCGTATCGAGTTGCACCAGCTTGCCGTTGTGGCGCACGCTGGCCGATTCCAGCGCGAGCATCGGCGTGGCGAGGCGCCATGGCAATTCATCGGTGCGGACACCGATCACGCCGGCCAGGCTGCCGGCGAACAGCTGGCCGTGGCCGGTGGCCAACAGGGCGTCGCCGGTGAAGCCCGTGGTGGCCAGCCCATCCGCCGTGGCGAAGACGTGCAGTTGCCGGGTTTGCGGGTTGTAGGCCAGCAAGTCGCGGGTGCCGAGCGCGTACACGCGGCCTTTCGCCCCGACCTGCAGGCCCAGCACGCCGGTATCCGGCCAGCCGCGGGTGCCGTCGACCTGGTCCACCAGTGTGGCGCGACCGTGCTCAAGCCGATAGCCTTGCAGACCGCCCATGCGCGCAACCCACAACGTGTCGCCGGGTCCGAATGCGAAGGCCTTGATGTCGCCGCGAGCCACGCCCGGCACAAGCACGAAAGTGTTGCTGCCCGGGGGCAGCCGCGCCAGACCTGCATGGCTTGCCGCCCATATCGAGCCGTCGTCCGCTTCGCGGAGTTGTCCTATTTCGCGCGCGGCGGCCTGCTTGTCGGGCGGCATCAGCGACCGGATCGCGAGGGTTCGCGGATCGACCCTGAATACGCCGGTTCCCACGCCGGCGAAGTAGATCGTGCCGTCGTGCGACGCGAGCAATCGCCACACCCCGTGCCTGAGCGCCGGGTTGCCCGCGGCGACGGGACGCAGATGCTTGCCGTCCCACACGAAACAACCCTTGTGGCTGCCGATCCACAACCGCCCGGATGCATCTTCCGTCAGCGCCGAGATCGACATCCGCGCGAGACCCGGGATCGACACATGGCGCACCGCACCGGTAAACGGATCGATCCGGTCCAGCATGCCGGCGCCGCCGGCCCAGAGCGTGCCGTCGCCGGACCGCGCCAGCGTGCGCACGCGATCCTTGGTGAGGCTGGCCGGGTCGCCGGGGACGTGACGATACATGCTGAACGCGCGCCACTGCGTCGGCAGGTAGGCGAGGCCGCCGTCCAGCGTTGCCACCCACAGGCCGCCTTCGTGGTCACGAAACAAATCCGAGGGCACGTGTCCCGGCAGGCTGCCTGCCACGCCGGCCATCGGTTGCTCGAAATGGCTGGTGCCATCGGCGCTGATCCGGGCAAGGCCACCGCGTTCGGCGATCCACATACTGCCGTCCTGGCCGCGCAGGCTGGCAAAGGCTTCCCGCGTGGAGCCGACCCGGCTCGCGTGACCGGCGGCATCGACATGGAACAGCCCCACGCTGGTGGCGACGTCCACGCCGCCATCGGCGTCGCGCACCTGCCAAATGCCGGGCTGGGCCTTGGCTGCGGGCAACGCCAGCAACCGTATGTGCCCCTGTGCATCCATGCGATCGAGCCCGGCATCGGTGCCGATCCACAAGCCGCCACCGGGAGCGGGCGCCAGCGTGGTGACGTTGTCGGAAGCGAGACTGGCGGGATCGCCGGCGTGATGGCGCCAGTGAGCGAAGCCCTTTCCGTCCGCCTTCAGTTTGTCCAGGCCGCCTGCATAAACCCCCACCCAGATCGCGCCCGACCGGTCCTCGGCAATGGCCATCACGTCGTTGGCCGAGAGGCTGTCGACGTGCGTGGGCTCGTACAGCCAGTGCTTGAAACCGCCTGTTGCCGGCTCGAACAGGTTGAGACCGGTGCCCCCGCCGCCGGCCCAAACCTGGCCGGCATGGTCGACCAGCACCGCCGAAATGTCGTTGCCCGGCAACGAGGAAGGTTGTTTCGGATCGTGGCGGAATACCCGGAAATCGCGGCTGTCGTAACGCACCAGACCCGCGTGCGTCCCAATCCAGAGATACCCCGCGTGGTCCTGGGCAACGACGTAAACCTGGGCCGACGGCAAGCCGTCGGTCACGCCATAGCTGCGGAAGATCGGGGTGGGCGGTACCCCGGTCGCGGCGGGCGCCACCCCATTCGCCAACGCACCCGCCAAAAGCAATGCAGACAACATGCCCCGCCTCCCCGCGGCCAGATCGTGATGATGCCCCAAAAACGCCGCCGATGCGCGCGTCGCGTTGAAGTGGGGAGCTCAGGCGCGCAGAAACCCGCGCAGCATCGCCATGTCGAATGGCCAGCCAAGCTCGCGACCGGAGTCTTCGTTCCGCAGGACCGGTACACGCTCGCCGTAGCGTGCTTCCAGTTCCGTGTCGCCGTCGATCCAGACGCTTTCGAAATCCGGCGCCCGCGCTTGCGCCAGCAGCGCGAGGGCTTCGTCGCACAGCATGCAGTCGTCGCGTTGGTAGAGGATCAGCATGGATTCAAATCCAGAAGTGTGGATGGGGGGGGTCGCAGCGGCCCACGTTCAAGGCACCTTGAGCCGGAACTTCGCGCGGGACTTGCATCGGTTCGCGGTCTTCGTCCCCGCTGCCCATCTCCTGTCCCGATTTCGGGCTGGGCGACGCGTAGAATAGCGGCATGTCCATCAGCGTATTTGATGTATTCAAGGTCGGCATCGGGCCATCGTCCTCGCACACCATCGGGCCGATGCGTGCGGCGGCGCGTTTCGTCGAACGCTGGCTGGCGGAGACCGGGGATCTGGGTCGCGTCGCGCGCGTGACGGTGGAACTGTACGGCTCGCTGGCGATGACCGGGCGCGGCCACGGCACCGACAAGGCGGTGATCTGTGGGCTGGAAGGCAACTGGCCGGATCGGATCGACCCCGACGCGATTCCTGCGCTGCTGGAACGGGTGCGGTCAAGCCTGCGAATTCGTCTCGGCGGCACCCGTGAAATCGCATTCGACGAGAAGACCGATCTCATCTTCAACAAGCGCCAGAAACTGCTGTACCACGTCAACGGCATGCGCTACACCGCCTACGACGCAAGCGGTGCGGTGATCGTTACGCGCGATTACTACTCGGTGGGCGGCGGTTTCGTGGTCAACACCGACGAAGCCGCGGCCGATCGCATCGTCGCCGACACTACGCCGCTGGCGTTTGCGTTTCATTCCGGCGACGAGTTGATGGCGCTGTGCGAACAGCGTGGCATGACCATCGCGCAAGTGATGCTGGAAAACGAGAAGGCGTGGCGCAGCGAAGCAGAAGTTCGTTCGGGATTGCTGGCCATCTGGAAGGCCATGCAGGATTGCGTTGCGCGCGGGTTGCGCTCGCCGGGCGAGCTGCCGGGCAGCTTGCATGTGAAGCGCCGCGCGCCGGCCATGTACGACGGACTGCACGATCGACCGGAAGCGTCGCTGAAGGATCCGTTGACCATCCTCGACTGGGTGAACCTGTACGCGCTCGCCGTCAACGAGGAAAACGCCGCGGGTGGCCGCGTCGTGACCGCGCCCACCAACGGTGCGGCCGGCATCGTGCCCGCGGTACTGCATTACTACGACCGTTTCTGCCCGAAATCGGACGAGCGGGGCGTGATCGATTTCCTGCTCACCGCCGGCGCGATCGGCATCCTCTACAAGGAAAATGCGTCGATCTCCGGCGCCGAGGTCGGCTGCCAGGGCGAGGTGGGCGTGGCCTGTTCGATGGCCGCCGGCGCGTTGGTTGCGGCGCTCGGCGGCAGCGTGCATCAGGTCGAGAACGCCGCCGAGATC
>JBOHYV010000105.1:0-7542 GCA_050738135.1 Rhodanobacteraceae bacterium
GGACATCACCCAGCCCGTGAAGCCGAAGAAGGCGATGTCGGTGCTGGGCTTCACCTTCGCCGGCGGCGTGCTGGCGCTGGCGTTCGTGTTCGCACGCCAGTTGCTCAAGCGCGGCGTGGAGGATCCGGCGGAAATCGAGCAACTCGGCCTGCCGGTTTACACCGCCATCCCCCTGAGCAGTCAGCAACTCGAGTTGTCGCAGCACCGGTCGCGGCTGTTCGATCGGCGGCGCGGGCAACGCCTGCTGGCTCTGGCGGCGCCGGAGGATCGCGCCGCCGAAGCCATCCGCAACCTGCGGACCAGCCTGTATTTCACCTCGCCCGATGCCACCGACAACCGCATCATGATTTGCGGCTCCAGCCCGAACGCCGGCAAAACCTTCGTGTCGGCGAACCTTGCCGCGATCAACGCGCAAGGGGGTCAACGGGTGCTGCTGATCGACGCCAACATGCGTGACGGCAAGCTGCATACCCTCCTCGGCGGTCGCGCTGAAAACGGGCTTTCCGAGCTGCTGGCCGATCGGGTGCTCCTTGCTGAAGCCATTCGTCCGGTCGAGGACGTCGAGAATCTGGATTTCATCCCCGCCGGCAGGAAACCCTCCAATCCATCCGAGTTGCTGATGCAGCCGCGCTTCGCCGCGCTGCTGCGGAAACTTTCCCCGCAATACGACCTCCTGGTCATCGACAGTCCACCGATCCTCTCGGTGACCGACGCGACGATCATCGGCCATCACGTCGGTACCTGCCTGCTGGTGGTGCGCTTCGGCCTCAATCAGTCGCGCGAGGTCGAACTGGCGATGCAGCGCTTCACGCAAAACGGAATCGACATCAAGGGCGTCGTGTTCAACGGCACGGAAAAGCGCAACGCCGGATTCTCCGCCTACAGTTACCACGGGTACGGAACCGCCGAATGATCCGGCGTGCGGACATCGGGGAACCTGCGCCACGCCGGTTCCGGGATTCCGGCCATGTCGCCTGAAACGTCCGGAGCGTCCCATGCCATGCCTGCCGCGCGAGGCCCGGTGGATTTCGCGGCGACTTCGCGGTTGCTCAGGCGCGGCGCATCGGGCGCATTGCTGGTGCAGGTCGGCGGCGCGGGCTTCAGCCTTGTCCTCAACGTGCTGCTGGCCCGGTTGATCGGAAAATCGCAGTACGGCATCTACGCATATGCGATGTCGTGGGTGAGCGTACTCGTGGTGCTGGCGTCGCTGGGCCAAAGCAACAGCGTCGTGCGTTTCGTGCCGGTGTACTTCCACCGGCACGAATGGGGCAGGTTGCGCGGATTGCGGCGCGGGGCGAGCCTGATCGTGCTCGCCGCGAGCATCGTGGTCATGCTGGTCGGCGCAGGAATCGTGTTCGCGTTGCGCCAGCGCCTGGGCGTGGTCCTGACGCGAACGTTTCTCGCGGGCTTCCTGTTGCTTCCGATGCTGGCGCAGCTGCTCCTGAACGGCGGATTTTTCCGCGGCCGCAAGCAGGCCGTGCACGCCGGGGCCTTCAACAGCCTGGTGCGCCCGATCCTTTTCATCGGACTGATCCTGGCGCTCGCGCTGCTCATGCACGTACGGCTGACCGCACCGAAGGTCATGCTCGCGAATGTCGTCGCCGCGCTGGCGGCACTCGGTTGCTCGGAATGGCGACTGACGCACACCTGGCCCGCCGCCGCAAAACGCGTGCGCCCCGATTACGAAACCGGCGCCTGGTTCAAGCTGGGCCGCCAGCTCTTCTTGCTGGCGGCCATCGGCATCGTATCCAACCGCGTGGACGTGTTGATCCTGGGCGGACTCGCGGGCGCCACGGAAGTCGGCCCGTACTACGCAGCGGTGCGACTCGCATCGGTTGCGATCTACGGCCTCACTGCGGTCAACACGATCCTCGCCCCGATGATCGCCGAAAGCTACGTGGCCGCCGACCACGCCACGCTGAAACGTCTGGTCCACCACGCAGCCAAGCTGACGTTCGTCGTGACCGTGGCGGTGGCGCTGGCCGTCGCGATCGCCGGGTACTGGGTGCTCGGCCTGTTCGGCAAGGGCTTCGCCGAGATCGCGTACGTGCCGCTGCTGATCATCCTGGCCGGGCAGTGCATCAGCGCCGCAGCCGGACCGGTCGGCTTTCTGATGACCATGACCAGGTACGAACGACAGGCATCCTGGTTCACCGCGCTCGCAGCCGGTTCGAACGTGCTGTTGAGCGTGGCGCTGATCCCGGAGTTCGGTCTGATCGGCGCCGCGGTCGCGTCGGCGACCGGGACCATCGTGTGGAACCTGTCCGGACTGGTGTTCGTACGCACCCGCCTGGACGTCAATCCAACCGTATTGCCGTTGCCGGATAGACGATGACTGCACCGAACTTCATCATCGCGGGAGCACCGAAGTGCGGGACCACCGCGCTTGCGACATACCTGCGCGCGCACTCCCGCATCTTCATGTGCATGCCCAAGGAACCCGGATATTTCGCGGCCGACTTCCCGGCGCATCGCTACGTGTCTAACTGGAGCGACTACGAGTCACTGTTTGCGGGCGCCGGCGAACAACACCTCGCAATCGGCGAGGCTTCCATCTTTTACATGTATTCGGATCTGGCCATCGCCGAATTGCACCGGAGATTGCCGGCCGCGCGACTTCTGGTGATGTTGCGCAATCCCGTCGATCTCGCGATTTCGATGCACGCCCAGTCGCTGCGCACGCGCGATGAAAACATCCTGGACTTCGGGAGCGCCTGGGCGCTGTGCGCGGAGCGCCGTGCCGGCCGCAAGGTCCCGCCGCACTGCCGCGACAGCAAGGTGCTTTTGTACGACGGGTTGCCACTGCTCGGACTGCAATTGCAGCGATTGCTGGACATATTTCCGGCATCGCAGGTCCGCTGGTGGTTCTATGACGATTTCGCCGCGAACCCGGCTCGCATCTATCGCGAGGTGTTGGCGTTTCTCGGCGTCGGCTTCGACGGGCGCGGTGAATTCCCGCGCGTGAACGCGCGCCTGCGTGCACGTTCCCAGACGCTGGCCCAGTTCACGCAGAAAACGCCGAAGCCCCTGCTGCGGGCGGCGATGTATGTCAAGCGGCAGGCCGGCATCCAGCGCCTCGGCGTGCTCGAGACCTTGCGTCGCGCCAACTTCGTGCCAGCCGGGCGGCCGGCCATCGCGCCCGCCCTGCGGGGCGAAATGCGCGCCCACTTCGCCGCCGATGTCCGTCGGCTCGAAGCGCTCACCGGCCGGGATCTGGACCACTGGCGGGAGGCTGCAGCATGAAACTGGTGCTGGTGGTTCCTTCGCTCGGCGGTGGTGGTGCGGAACGCGTGATGACCGCGCTGGCCAACGCGTGGGCGCAGAACGGGCACGCGGTCACGTTGATCACGCTCACCTCGGGTCGCGACGACCAATACCTGCTGGACGCCGCGGTCCACCGCATCGCGCTGGACGTGGCGGGGCGTTCGTCGAACCTGCTGGAGGCGATCGCCAACAACTGGACACGGATCCGTGCGTTGCGGCGCGCGATCCGGCTTTCGCAACCGGACGCGCTGCTCAGCTTCCTCACCCGCACCAACGTGCTGGTGCTGCTCGCCGCGGGACGCTGGCGTGCACGCGTGATCGTGTCCGAGCGCACTGCGCCCGGTGGGCACTGGGCAGGCGGCATTTGGCGCGCGCTGGGGCGCCCGCTGTACCGGCGCGCCGCCGCCGTGGTGGCGCAGACGCGGCGCGGCGCCGACGAGCTGGAAGCGACCCTGGGTTGCACGGTCAAGGTGATCCCCAATCCGGTCGAGTCCGGTTGCGGCGACTCCGCATCCGGCATTCCGGCCGCCACCGATCCGGTTCGCTGCGGCAGCAGCCGCACGTTGCTTGCGGTCGGACGGCTGGTACCGAAAAAAGGCTTCGATTTGCTGATCGATGCGTTCGCGCGCATTGCCGATCGCCATCCCGACTGGAAGCTCGTGATCCTCGGCGAAGGCCGGTTGCGCGGGATCCTGACGCAAGCCATTGCCGCGCACCGCCTTGCGGATCGCATCGCGCTGCCGGGCTTCGACAAATTCATCCGCGAAGCGATGCGGCGCGCCGACCTGTTCGTGTTGTCGTCGCGTGGCGAAGGTTTCCCCAACGTGTTGCTCGAAGCCATGTCCGAAGGCATGGCCTGCGTGAGCTTCGACTGCGAGACCGGCCCGCGCGAACTGATCACGCATGGCGAGAATGGCTGGCTGGTACCTGCACAGGACACCCGCGCCCTGGCGGCGGCACTTGACACGCTGATGCGTGACGACGCGCTGCGCGCGCGCCTCGGTGCCAAGGCGCGTGAGGCAGGTACCGCTTATTCAATCCCGGAGATCATCGGTCAGTGGAATGCATTGCTGGCGGGAATCGCGGCACCAGGCGTGCGCCGCACGCCGATCACTGCGGAGCAGGCGTGATGAATGCCGCCCGATCCAGCGCCGTCACGGCAGAGGTACGCGGCGCCGACGCCGCAAGCACCGTCAGCCGCAATCCGCGCATCCTGTTCCTGATCCGTTCGTTCGGACGCGGCGGCGCCCAGCGACAACTGGTCACCCTGGCGACGGCGTTGCAGCACGCGGGCTGGGATGTTGCCGCGGCCTGTTTCTATTCGGGGGGTGCCTTTCAACGCGACCTCGTGCAGGCGAACGTGCCGGTGATCGACCTGCGCAAGCGCGGACGCTGGGATGTTGCGGGATTCGGGTGGCGATTGTGGCGCGCGTTTCGCGAGAACGACCCGGACGTCGTGCATGGTTATCTCACCACGGGCAACCTGCTGGCGTTGCTGGCGAGGTTCGCCCGCCGGCGCACGCGGGTCGTGTGGGGCGTCCGCTCGGCGTTCATGGATCGGGATCGTTACGACTGGATGACGCGTCTGACATTCGGCCTGACCCGCAGGTTCGCGCGCTTCGCCGACGCCATCATCGTCAACTCCGAGGCCGGCGCGACCCACCATGCGGCGTTGGGTTATCCCGCCGAACGCATCCGGGTGATCCCCAACGGCATCGATACGCGCCGTTTTCGCTTCGACGCCGAAGGCCGCGCACGCAAACGCAAAGCGTGGGGCATTCCGGACGACGCCATGCTGGTAGGTCTGGTCGGGCGTCTCGATCCCATGAAGGACCACCCCACCTTCCTGAAAGCGGCGGCCCTGCTCGCGAAGCACGATTGCCGCTGGCGGTTCGTGTGTGTCGGCGGCGGCACCGATCCGACCTATGCGCAAGCGCTGGCGTCCCTGGCCTGCGAAGCCGGACTGCAGGACCGCCTGGTCTGGGCCGGGCCGCAGGATGACATGCCGGCGGTGTACAGCGCGCTGGACGTCGCCGCCTCGACATCCTATGGCGAAGGTTTTCCCAACGTGATCGCCGAAGCAATGGCGTGCGGACGTCCCTGCGTGGCGACCGACGTGGGCGACTCGGCCCGCATCGTGGGCCGCTGCGGCGCGGTCGTCGCGGCGCGCAATCCGGAAGCCTTCGCGGCGGGCGTCGCAAGCATTCTGCAATTGTGGCGCAGCCCCGACACCGGCGGCGATCTGCCCGCGGCGGCGCGCGCACGCATCGTGGAACACTATGCGCTCGGACCGTTGCTGCAAAGCTCCGAGGCGACGCTTCGGGCGGTCTGGGCCGCGCGCGGAGGTGCATGACCGCCATGCCCCTGCACCCGTTTCCGATCAGCGAACTGATCTGGCCGACCATCGCGATCATGGCCGTCGGATTCCTGGTGTCGATCTGCTTCACGCGTCGAGCCGGTTTGAGTTGCTGGATTGCGGCAACGAAAGCAGGGCTGTTCCTGGTCTACTTCGGGTTTTTCTTCGACGGCACGTTCACCTTCTTCGACGATTGGAACTACCTGCGTTTCGGAAAACTGCTGGTGCGCGACGGGATCGGCATCATCAATCTCGTCCACAACTACGACTACGTGCGCAGCACGGTGAAAAGCGCGAACCTTTTCTACTACGTCTACAACGCATCGGCGATCACCGTCTTCGGAGGTTGGTATTTCGCGCCGGTGGCCGCCAATATCCTCCTGACCTTCGTCGCGGCCGGGGTATTGATGAAGGCCGCGCGGCTGGGACTGGGCATGGGCCGACGCACCAGCATCGGCCTGTTCGTCTTCCTGGCACTCAGCCCTTCCGTCCTCGCGTGGTCGACTGTCGCCAACCTGAAGGACATCCTGGTTGCCACCGGCACCGCGGGGGTGGTGTACGCCGTCGCCCTGGTCGAAATGCATCGACCCAAGCGCGCGGCGATGATCGCCATCCTGTGGGCGTTGGTATTGTGGGTCACGCGCTTTTACGTGCCGCTGATGCTGGGTGCCGCATTCGGCATCGCGCTGTTGTGCTCGCGTCGCGGCCGGCGCAGCCCGTGGCTGTGGCTGGCAGGCGGCGCCGCGCTGGTGGTCGTTGTGTTCGCGCTCGGCCACGGCAGCCTCTCTGGCGCGCTGCACGAGTTTCGGGCCAGCATCGGCGATCCGGTGACGGGCATCGTGCGCTTCATCGTCACCCCCATTCCTTTCCACACCCAACCCGCATACGCGTTCCTCAATCTGCCGCAACTGGTGTTCTGGATCCTGCTGCCGCTGGAATTCTATGGAATCGTCGCGATATGGAAAAAAGGATCGATGACCGGGCGATTCATGGTCATCTACTTCGTGATGATGACGCTGTTGTACGGAATGTTCCCGACCCTTCAGGGACCGCGTCACCGGGTTCAGCTCGACGGGCTGATCGTGGTCTTCCAGTATTTCGGCATCCTCGCGCTGGTGAGACACCGCTTCCGTCGCATACGGCGCTTCCCGTTCGCGGGGCTGCGCACGCCCCCTGCACGCGGCGCGGCGCGTGGCGAATCTTTTTCGGCAGCCCGAGAGACACGGACGCCCTCGTGGAACCGACCCACATGAAGATCTGCCACGTCATCACCGACCTGAACACCGGTGGCGCGCAGACGGCGCTGTACCGGCTTGTGCAAACACTGGGGCCGCCGGCTTACCGGCATGTGGTGGTGGCGCTGGGCGCACCCGGCACGATGAGCGCGCAGCTGGCTCGAGCGGCCGAACTGCACCATCTCGGCATGCACCCCGGGCGTCTGCTGCCGCACGAGGTGCTGCGCCTGCGCCGGCTGTTGCGCACAAGCGACTGCGATGTGGTCCAGAGCTGGATGTACCACGCCAACCTGATGTCGGCCATGGCCGGCTGGAACGGAACCGCGCCCGTGGTATGGAACATCCGGCACTCGCTGCACGCATTGGCGAACGAGAAACGCAGCACGCGCTGGGTGATTCGGGCCGGCGCCCGGCTTTCGCGGCGGCCCGCACGGATCATTTTCAACGCCGCCGTCAGCCGCATGCAGCACGTCGCGTTCGGTTACGACGACGCACGCTCGGTGGTGATCCCGAATGGTTTCGACACCGATGCATTCGCCCCCTCTGCAAGCGAACGCAAACGGTTGCGCGCGGAGCTGGACATCGCGCCGGACGTGCTTGCCATCGGGTTGGTGGCGCGGGTGCATCCAATGAAGGATCACGCCAATTTCCTGAAGGCGGCGAAGCATCTGACCGTCACCTGTCCGC
>JBOHYV010000106.1:0-7533 GCA_050738135.1 Rhodanobacteraceae bacterium
CCAGTTCGGTTTCCTCAATAGCAGACATTCGGCGGCTATTGCGCGATCGATCCGCTAGTGCTCGGGCAATGGCCGTTGCTGGTCAGCTTGACCGGTGTCGATGGTCATCCGTCACGGCGGAGCTTGGTCGGCTCGTTTGGCGGCGACCTTCAGTACGTTGGCGTTTTGCGCTAGGCCACCCGCACCGACGCTATCGGCGTTGTAATGACCGGCTTGCCCAACTGTCGCAGCAGGCGGTAGTGCGAAGCAACGGCGGCAGCGAACGTGCGGTGCTCAAGGTAGGGGACACCGAACTCGCGGCAAGTGTCCTTTACCACGCGCGAAACCGCGGGGTAGTGGACATGGGAGATGCGCGGAAACAGATGGTGCTCTACCTGAAAATTCATGCCGCCGATCAACCAGCCCAATGTCCGATTGTCGCGGGCGAAATCCACGGTGGTTTCCAACTGATGGATCGCCCACGGTGTGTCGATCTGCATGCTGTCTTCACGAGGTACTGGAAAGGCGGCCTCTTCCACCAAATGCGCCATCTGGAACACCAGTGCCAGCAGCACACCGGCGACTGCTGCAGTCACCGTGTAGAAAAGCACTACCGCCCCGACCGAATGAAAGACAAACGGCAATCCGAAGGCGAGCGTGAAGAACATCAGCTTGCCGAGCACGAATGCCATCAGCTCCCAGCCTCGCGGCCGCGCAAACGGACGCTCGCCGATAGTGCCGGTGACGATGTCGCGAAAATCGCCGTACAGGTGCCAGCGGATGGCGGTGACGCCGTACAGCAGCCACAGGTAAATGTGCTGCCAGCGATGCCACGGCCGCCGTGGCTGCCGTGGCGACAGGCGAGCCAGCGCGCCGAGGTCGATGTCGCTGTCGTGGCCAGCGACATTGACCCAAGTATGGTGAAAGCGCCCATGCTGCCATTGCCAGATGTACGAACTGCCGCCGACCATATCCAGCGTCATCGCCATCAGCCGGTTGATCCAACGACGCTTCGAATAGGCTTGGTGTCCGCCATCGTGCATGATGTTGAAGCCGATCCCTGCCGTCGCCACTCCAAGCGCAATGCTGAGTGGCAAAGCCTGCCATCCGCTGGTGGCAAAGAACACCAGCGCCACATAGGTGAGCGCGAACACGCCGAGGATGATCGCGGTTTTCAGATACATCCGTGCACTGTCGCGCTGGCTACAACCCATGCGCGTGAACTCGGCGTCGACCCGTCGTCGCAATTCGCGATGGAACGCGTTGTCGCCGCTGAATTTCAACGGTTTGTCGCAAACACTGGACGGCTCGGCAACCTGATCCCAGCGCCGTGACGGATTGAGGATCATGGCAACGCTCGGCGAACCAAAAACATTGATATTACTTGGTCATGACACTCCTCTGTGCTCATGATGAGCTTACTTGGAAGTGTCCGTGCTATCGGGGTAGAACCTGATGCAACAGGACAGCACCGGGCAGCATGCAACAAAAAACCCGCACAGTTGGCGGGTTTCACGGGGTTAACTGGATTGGATGAGACGGCGCTGGACGGGTCTTTGGTGCGGCAGTCGGCACCCAAAAGTCTACCTAAGCCTTTGATGCGAACCGCCAAAGATCTTGCCCGTTATAGAAGTTACGCGCAAAGCTACTCGCAATTAGCGAGTACTCGCTTGGGGGTTCGCCAGGTTCGGCCACCACCCAGAGCAATACCGTCGCCGTTGCAACCCCGACACCGGCTGCAAGCATTGTAACCGTAAGGCCCAAGGATCATGGGTCGTTGCGGGATGCGAAACGAGGACACCGAACCTGCCAACCTTAATGGTTCCGGCCAATAGCTGCGCGCCGGCCCGCTCTCTGAAGAGCCGATTCCGCCGGCGGACAGCGCCTGTTGACCAACATCTGCTGATGTGCCAAACAACGACTGGCAAGGAAGACTCGCTGACCGGCCACTTTGAGACATTCGCGGCCTCAATCGCGCCGCCCCGATGCTTCGCTGGGCGAAGAGACACATTTCTCGCGCAGCTTGCATCCACCCGCACGCGCAAACCGTACTTTGATCGATGCCATCGCATGCATCGATCCAGCCCGACTGGCGCATCCAGCCGCTGGCTTGGCACGCGACCAACATGCCGGCTAGTTGTCCAAGGAGAACCACAATGTCCCCCGAATTGATATGGCTTGGCTGGTCGATTGTGTTGGGTTTGGTCTATGTGCTGGTCGCCGGCGCACTGGGTACCTGGCAGCGCGGCTTGAAGTGGAACGTCGGCAATCGGGATGCCAGTGCCACACCACTGACCGGACCGGCGGCACGCGCGGCACGTGCGAGCCGTAATTTTCTGGAAACCTTCGCCTTCTTCGCGGCAGCCGCGCTGGCGGTGGTGCTGGCCCACAAGTCCAACACTTGGTCAGCGATCGGCGCGCAGATTTATTTCTGGGCACGCGTCGTTTATCTGCCGGTTTATGTGGTGGGCGTTCCTTATTTGCGCACGCTGGTATGGGCGGCATCGCTGTGGGGCATCCTGCAATTGCTTGAGGCACTGCTGTGAGGTATGAAGCCTCGTCTCGTTATGAGCTATGCGCTGCGCCGCGCCCAACCTGGCCAGCGGACAGCGACGCTATCTGAATGCAACGGCGGACCGGCCGACCAGCTGCGGTCTATCTGACGGCGGAATGTGCGTGGATGAAGTCCAGCGTGTCGCGCAAAGCCGGCGCGCTGTGCCGCAGCGGGCGCGAAAACGACAACAAGAGGCGGATATGGCCGATGTTCGGATACATGTGCACCTCGACCGGCTCGTGCTGGATACGCATCCGCTTCGCCAGCGAGAGTGCATTCCTGGGTTGGACGTAATGATCGTCGGTGCCCTGCAAGAGCAGCATGGGTGGCTCGTCACCATTGACGAAGTTGATCGGCTGCGAACGTGCCTGCGTCTGCGGCGTGGCGCCGAACATTCCGATGAAGGCAGGATCGGCCAGCGGCAGGAAATCGTAGGGGCCGGCAACGCCGATGAACCCCGCCAGTTGTTGCGGTTGCAGGCCGACCCTGCACAGCCAGCGCTCGTCGGTGGCCAGCAACGCAGCGATATGCGCGCCAGCCGAATGCCCCATGAGAAACAATACCTGCGGGTCGCCGCCATATTCGCGGGCGTGCGCATGCACCCATGCCACGGCGTTGGCCGCATCGGTCATGAAGGCACTCATGTGCACTTGCGGATATTTGCGGTAATCGGGAATCGCAACCACGAGTCCGTGTCGTGCCAGCGTCTCGCCCATCCAGCGATACCACTGGCGCTTTCCATGTTGCCAACTGCCACCGTAGAAGAACACCACCACCGGAAGATCGTGGGCGCCATGTGGGGCATACACATCCATCGCCAAATGATGCGCGGCATCAAATACCACATTGGCGTGCACATCGAGATCGCTGTCACCAGATGTGGCATTGACGACATGGAACAGGGTGGTTTGGCACGCACCCAGCAGCAGAGCCAGCATTAAAGCCACCACGGCGCGGGCTGCGCCATGCAAGGTGTGAAGGTGCGGGGGGATGCGCATAAGCGGCACCGGCAACGAAACTGTTGGAAGTTACGTCGCCGATCGATTTTTGGATGCACCGGCGCTTGCGTCAGTGCCTGATCTACGCGACGCCGCAGCAACGCATCGCGACCGCACAACGCCTCTACCAAAGGGTGCGCCAGGCGCACGGCGCTGGCGCGCGCCTATTCAAGATCACTTTCTCAATCCCGGGTTGCACGCACGTCTATGCTTTCACGGTCGGTCGATCCGACAATCCGTCGTACTACGGCTACAACCCACTTCGGCAACGTATGACATTCGTGGAGGTCCCCATGTCCCGAATCGATGAAACCCGCAGGCGGGAACGCCGCCGTTTCCTGCGCGCATTCGGTGTCTGTACCGTGGCGGCTGCCGGCGCCACCGTCGCGTTGCCGCGCCTGTTCGCCACCGGCATCGGCAGCAGCGCCGACTTGCCGTCCTTGATCCACACCACGCGCGGCGACGTGCTGCTGGAAATCTATGCCGCCGACGGCCGCGATCTCGGTCCCCGTCGTGTGCCCAAGCTGGTGCTGACCGATGAGCAATGGCATCAACGAATGTCGTCGGCCGCCTTCGACGTGATGCGCCGCAACGGCACCGAGCTGGCTTTCAGTGGACCGCACGAGAGACCCGCGCAGCCAGGCATCTTTCGCTGTGCCGGGTGCGACACCGCACTGTACGACGCGGCCACCGAGTTCGACTCCGGAACCGGCTGGCCGAGCTTCTGGCAACCTATCAACCAGCGCAACGTGGTACGGAGCAGCGACGACCAATTCGGCATGTGGCGCATCGCGATAAGTTGTGGCGGCTGCGACAGCCACCTAGGTCACGTCTTCAGCGACGGCCCGCAACCGACAGGGCTGCGCTATTGCATGAATTCTGTCGCACTGCGGTTTGTGGCACATGCGACAGGATGACCGCCAGACACCGCAGCGACTGCGTCTGGTTTGGGCACGTACGCTTTGTGCCTAGCAATGCGTGTCGGAATCGAGGGTCGGTTGGGGTCTCGTCGGTGAGACGTTTTCGCGGATCGCACGAACCGCGACACACCAGACTCTTGGTCAAATCGGCCTTGTTCTTGGGTTAGAGCAACGTCTTGACCGTGCCGGACAACAGCGCCGCGAAGGCTTCGTTGGCGGCCTGCAACGAAGAAGGACAAAACTATGTGACGCTGCATTCTCGATTTGGCGAGAGGATGCCTTGATCAACCTCTGCGCTGGGTCATCAACGTCGCCTTGTTGGCCAGGCCTAACCGGGAAGCTTGGAAGCGAGGACGTCGACCTTCTCGATGGAGGGCGGTTTGGAGAAAAGCTCGCCGGCTTTTTTCATCAGGGCCGCGGCGACTTTCCCCGAGAGGTGGGCCTCGCGCCCCGCCTCGTCTGGGAAGGCATCGAAGATCCCGAATGTGCTTGGACCGAGCTGGAGCCCGAACCAAGCCGTGGTAGCTGGCTCCTGCATCACCAGCGGTAAGCCATCGATGAGAAACGTCTCGACTTCTTTCTCTTTTCCGGGTTTCGCTTCCAGACGAACAAACAGCGCTGTCTTGATCATGACTTGCCTCCTGTGTGACGTGACACACCATACGCTCAGCGGGCTTTTAATGTTCGATCCGCTGATGATCCAAGGTGGCTTCGACACGATCAACGTGTCGTCGAAGGCCACTTCTGTGGCACCTCGCGTACCTTCGACGTGTCGTAGCCCAGCTTGCCGACTTCAGCGACCAGCGCGTCGTAGTCGGCTTGCGACACCTGCGGCGTGCGTGCGAACACCCAGACATAATCGCGTTTGTCGCGCGCGACGATCATCTGGCTGTAATCGGGCTGCAACCACGCCACGATATATTGCAATTTGAACGGCCAAAAGAGCGCAACGCCCCACACCGCATTGCCGGTACCGGAGCTGACGTAGCCGGTGGAGTGAATGTCCTTGACCGTGCCGTCGAAGGCGCCGTTGTTGAAGCGAAATGTCGTGTGGATATCGCCATCCGGCTTCAGCGTGTAGGTCTCGACCGCGTTGTAGGCATCCTTGCCGTAGCTGGTCGGAATCGTCGCGATTAAGTACCACTTGCCCATGAAGCGCGGCAGGTCAACCTGCGCGACCGGCTTGATCGGCGGCAGTCCACTGGCGCAGGCGGTGGCGGAAAACGTGGCGAGGCAGCAGACTAGTAGCAATCGTGTGATGCGCATGGGTCAACTCCGTGATGTGTCGTTCGATTGCATGAAGGCACTCTCAATCGCGCGCAAAAAGGTAATGCGCGACCATCCATTCACTCCCGCCGGCGTAGCCGAAAAGTTCTGCGCAGGCCATCCAGAACATCCGCCAGCGCTGGAACCAGAGCGACGCGTGCTCGCCGTAGGCTTCGCGCAGCACAGCCGTCACCTCATCGCGTCGCGCGTCCTGGCGCTCCAGCCAGGCGTTGGAGCTTTTCTGGTAATGCGTGCCGTCCACCAGCCAGCGACGTTCGATCCGCAGCGCGTCCTGGAAATGCAGCAAGGTATCGGCCGCCGGCATCAGGCCGCCGGTGAAGAAATGTCGGCCCATCCAGTTGCCTGAGCCTTCGGTTTCGAAGGGATACATCAGCGTGCGGTGCGCGAAGATGTGCACGAACAATTTACCGCCGGGTGCCAGCCAGTTCCCGATGCGCCGCATCAGCGTCTGGTAATTGCGCATGTGCTCAAACATTTCGATCGATACGCAGCGGTCGAATTGGCCGGGGGGCAGGTCCAGCACGTTGACGTCGCAGGTGATCATGTGCACGTTGACGAGGCCGCGCCTTCGGCATTCGGCTTCGATGAACTGGCGTTGGCGGGTCGAGTACGACACCGCTGTGATGCGCGCGCCGGAATAGTGTTCGGCCATCCACAGGGTCAGCGAGCCCCAGCCGCAACCGAGTTCCAGAATGTGCTGGCCGTTGGCCAGTTCGGCGCGCTCGCCGTACAGCGCAAGCATCGCCTCCTCGGCTTCGCCGAGGGTTTCGTCGCCTCGCGGGAAATAGCAGCTCGAATACTTCAGGTGCGGACCCAGGCACAACCTGAAGAACGCCGGGGGCAGTTCATAGTGCTGGGCGTTGACGGTGTCGGTTGCGATCGCGACCGGGCTGTGCCGAAGCATGTCGATTCGCCTGGCGTAGCGTTCGGCTTCGGCAACCGATCCGCCTGCGTGTTCTTCGGCCAGCCGCTCGGCGCACATCCTGCGGATACCCAGACGCAGCAGGCTGTCGGGGACCAGCCCGCGTTCCGCGAGACCCAGCAGGCCCGGCGCGGCGCGTTCGGACGGCAATTCTCGATGATCCAGGATGACGGCAGACATGATTCAACTCCTTCTTGCCTCGGGACGTTTTGGAAACCACGGAAACAGCATCGGCGTGTCGCGCTGGTAGGCGCGGTAATCCTCGCCGCGGGTGCGCAGCGCCTGCTCCTCCGTGAACGGGATGCCGCTGACGAAGCGCAGGAACACGAACATCACGACGGGACCCGTCCACGCCAGCCACGCCAGCGGCGAACCCACCGCCAGCACCACGTACGCAAACCAGTGCAGCCATTCGAAGAAATAATTCGGATGCCGGGAATAGCGCCACAGCCCGGTGCGGCAGGTTTTGCCCCGATTTGCAGGATCGGCGCGAAAGCGCGCGAGTTGGCGGTCGGCGATGGCTTCGCCCGCAACGCTGCCCAACCAGATCACGGCCCCCGCAATCAGCAATCCCGTCGACACGGACGGATTGGCCGCCACCGCGATGAACGGCAGCGCGAACAGCACGATCAGGGCTGCCTGGAATTGGAAGAACGCGAACAGCTTGCGCTGGTCGCCCAGCCAGTGCGCGCGCAGCTCCTGATAGCGGCCATCTTCGGGCTCGCCGCGCACTCGCGCGCACAGGTGCATCGCCAAACGCAAGCCCCACAGGCCGCCGAGCACCGCCAGCACCAACCGCGGGGCGATGGCACCACGGCCGAGGATCGCCAGCAACATGGCGCCGCCACCCAATCCTGAGGCCCACAGCACACC
>JBOHYV010000107.1:0-7476 GCA_050738135.1 Rhodanobacteraceae bacterium
GTCGGGGGAAAACGTGATCCGGCGGAAACCCTGCGCCTCGCACTGGGTCAGCAGGAATCCATGTTCGCGCGATCCGGACAGGTACAGGCCGCACAGCTGCGTGTTGCGGGTCGGGTCGATCCGCACATCCAGCTCCAGCACGCTGCCGTCCTGTGCGCCCGCAACCGTCAGGCCCGCGGCCTCGAGCGTGTAGTCCGCGGTGGCCAGTACACGGCCATCCAGCCACGCGCTGACCAGTTCCACGTCCTCGCCATCGAGGCGTAACGGTTCGTCGCGGTCGCGCGCGAGTACGAGCCTGGAACGGACCCGGGTTTCATCGACGCCAAGCTCGAACCTGAGTTGGACCTCGGTCACCCGCCAGGCGGGAGGCTGGTAGTCGGCGAGACGGGTGATGGTTTCGATGGCAGGGGGGGTGCTGGTATCCATTGCACCATTGTAGGCGCTCTCGCACTGTCCTTGAAAACCCGCGGTTAGTGGCGCAGATTGAACTTGTTCCGTTCGCGTCGAGCGTAGCGAGCACACGAGCGAAGTCGAAACGCATTCGGCCCTTCGACTTCGCGCTTTTGGCGCTACGCCCGGGGCTGCCCCGGACTTGATCCAGGGCGAGCGGAATTTCAAACCGGACCACTACCACCCGCGCAAAACGACGTCCGTGACCATTGCGCATGGATAATGCATCGATCGTGGAAAACTTCGTTGCCCCGACCCTTGCCGACCTCCGCGCCGCCGCCGCGCGCATCGCGCCGCATGCGCGCGTGACACCCGTGCTGAATGATTCGACCCTCGATGTACATGCAGGGGCGAAGCTGTTCTTCAAGTGCGAGCACTTGCAGATCGGCGGCGCCTTCAAATTCCGCGGCGCCTGCAACGCCGTGTGGTCACTCAGTGAAAAAGAAGCCGAACGCGGCGTGGTGACGCATTCGTCCGGCAACCACGGTGCCGCACTGGCGTTGGCGGCCGCGACCCGGGGGATTCCCGCGCACATCGTGGTGCCGGAAGGCGCGGTCGCGACCAAACTTGCCAATATCGAGCGCGCGGGCGGCATCCTGCACCGCTGCGCCGCGAGCCAGGCCGCTCGCGAGGAAACCTGCGCGCAGGTGCAGCGCAACACCGGCGCGACCCTGGTGCACCCGTATGCCGATGCGCGCGTGATGGCGGGCCAGGGCACGATCGCACTGGAATTGCTGCAGCAGGTTCCCGGCCTCGATGCGGTGATCGTACCGATCGGCGGCGGCGGGCTCGCATCGGGTTGCGTGATTGCGCTGGATGCGCTTGCGCCCGAGGCAAGCTTGGTGGGCGCCGAACCCGCGGGTGCCGACGATGCGTTCCAGTCCTTGCGTCGTGGCGAACGCGTCACCGATGTCCGGCCGCAAACGGTATGCGATGGCCTGCGGGCCACGCTCGGCGAACCGGACTTTGCGTTGCTTCGGGAGCATCACGTCGAAGTCATCACCGTTGATGACCACGCCACGCTGGCGGCGATGCGTCTGGTGTGGGCGGAACTCAAGCAGACGATCGAACCCTCGTCGGCCACCGTGCTGGCGGCCTTGCTGGCGCAACGCGAACGCTTCTCGGGACGGCGCGTCGGTCTGGTACTGACCGGCGGCAACGTCGACCTGGATGCGATCCCGTTTACTCGACAGTAACCGACTTGGCGAGGTTGCGCGGCTGGTCCACGTCGGTGCCGCGCAGCACCGCGACATGGTAAGCCAGCAGCTGCAGCGGCACGGTGAACACCGCCGGCGCGATGAGGTTGCCGCCCGAATCGACCTTCATCAGCCGGCCGCGATTCCGGTCCGGTGAGACATCCGCGCGGGCGTCGGCGAACACGTACAACTGGCCGCCGCGCGCGCGCACTTCTTCAAGGTTCGACTTCAACTTTTCCAGAAGCTGGTTGTTGGGTGCGACCGCGATCACCGGCATGTCCTCGTCGACCAGTGCCAGCGGACCGTGCTTCAATTCGCCGGCGGGATACGCTTCGGCGTGGATGTAGGAAATTTCCTTCAGCTTCAATGCACCTTCCATCGCCACCGGGTAATGCGCGCCGCGGCCCAGGAACAATGTGTGGTGCTTGTCCACGAAAGCTTCGGCGAGCGTCGCAATTGCCGGCCCCAGCTCCAGCACCTTGGCGAGCCGGCCCGGCAGGCTCGCGAGTTCCGCCACCAGCGCAGCGAGTTTGTCGGGGGCAACGCCGCGGATGCGGGCCAGTTCCAGCACCAGCAGCGCCAGCGCCGCCAATTGCGTCGTGAAAGCCTTGGTCGAGGCGACGCCGATTTCAGGGCCGGCGCGGGTCATCAGGGCAAGGTTGGATTCGCGCACCAGGCTCGATTCCGGCACGTTGCAGATGGCGAATGAGCCCAGGTAACCGCGCTCCCGGCCTTCGCGCAGCGCGGCCAGCGTGTCGGCGGTTTCACCCGATTGCGAAATCGCCAGGAACAGCGTGTCGGGATCCACCACGACGTGGCGATAGCGGTACTCGCTCGCGACCTCGACGCTGCAGGGAATCCCGGCGACGCCTTCCAGCCAGTAACGCGCGACCAGACCTGCGTGAAAACTGGTGCCGCAGGCAACAATATGCACCCGCCGGACCTTTTGCAGCAGGTCTCCGGCGTCCACCCCGAAGATGTTGGGCAGGATGCGGTGGTCGGCGATGCGTCCTTCCAGCGTGTTCGCAACCGCGGTCGGTTGTTCGAAGATCTCCTTCAACATGTAATGACGGAACCGCCCGCGTTCGACCGCATCCATCGACAGGTCGCTCTCGTGCAGCTTGCGCGTGACCGGTGAGCCGTCGGCAGCCTGGATCGCGAGCGAGTCCGGCGTGATTTCCACCACATCGCCTTCTTCCAGATAGACGATGCGGTTGGTGACCTGGATCAGCGCCTGCACATCCGAGCCCAGAAAATGCTCGCCGATCCCGACGCCCACGCACAGCGGACTGCCGCGGCGGGCGCCGACCACGTGCCCGGGATGGTCACGATGGAGCACCGCAATCGCATAGGCGCCGCGCAGGCGGCGGGTGGCTTCTGCAACCGCCTCACCCAAACCCATGCCCTCGGCCGTCAGCTTGTGCACAAGGTGGGCGATGACTTCGGTGTCGGTGTCCGACGTGAATACGTATCCGGCGGCCTGCAGTTGCACGCGCAGTTCGGCATGATTCTCGATGATGCCGTTGTGGACTACCGCGACGGTTTCCCGCGACACGTGCGGGTGCGCATTGGCCTCGTTGGGTGCGCCGTGGGTGGCCCAGCGGGTGTGGGCGATGCCGGTGCGGCCGTGCACGCGCGAGGCCTGACAGAGGGCATCGAGGTTGCTGACCTTGCCGGGAATGCGCAGCCGGTTCAGCCGGTCTTCATTCAGAATCGCCAATCCGGCCGAGTCATATCCGCGATATTCGAGCGCGTGCAGCCCCGACAACAGGATCGGGACTACATCGCGTTGGGTGCAGGCGGCGATGATTCCGCACATGGGGGCGCCCCAATCGGTTTAAAAAACATGAAGATAGAGGAAAGTGCGTGTTAAGCACGCGCAGACGGAGGGAGTTTTTGGCCTTGTTCAGGCATGGTTCGTGCAAGTCAATTTCACGCGCCACGCACCGGAATTTGAACTGAGTCACATTCGTAGTATAACAACTGTCCGCCTCGCGATCGGCTGGCCAGACGGAAACGCACATCACATGGAAGTTACTTAGCACAGGGGGACGCGAAATGTTTCGATTGTTTCGGCAGCGAGCGCTCAAGTGGCAGCTCGTGCTGGTGGTGGTTGAGTTCGTTTTGCTGGTGGGCTGCGTGTATGCGGCCGCGATGCTGCGTTACTTGGGCAATCTCGATGCCCAGGCCACGTTCGTCCACACCGCGCACTGGCATGCGCTGCTGGTGGCTGCGGTGCTGGTTTTTGCGATGGCCGCCCTCGGTTTGTATCAGGTGCATCTGCGGGCCAACTGGCTCGGCCGTTTGAGCCGGCAGGGGGTCGCGTTCGCGCTGGGATGGGTTGCCCTCACCGTGTTTTATTACGCGATCCCGTCAACCTACCTGGGCCGCGGGCTGCTGGGTATGGCCCTGCTGCTCGGATACCTGATCGTGGTCCTGTGGCGGGTGGCGTTCCTGTGTTTCGCGGACGCCGACTTGTTCAAGCGCCATGTGGTGATGCTGGGGGCCGGTGAACGCGTGGCGGAAGTCCATCGCAACATGCGCCGCAAGTCCGACCAGCGCGGTTTCAGGATCCTGGGCTACGTGCCGGTCGGCACGGACCCGGTGGCGGTTCCGGCGCTTTCGTTGCTGCACCCCGGTGAAAACCTGCGCGAGTGGGCCACCCGTCTGGGGGTCGACGAGATCGTGGTGGGCCCGGACGATCGCCGCGGCACGCTTCCGGTCGAGGCGCTGCTCGATTGCAAACAAAGCGGGGTTGCGGTGACCGAACTGGCGGAGTTCTTCGAGCGCGAGGCGGGCAAGATCAAGATGGGCCTCACCAATCCTTCTTGGCTGGTATTCTCGGACGGATTCAATATTTCGCCCATGCGGCGCACCATCAAACGGGCCTTCGACGTTGTGGTAGCCGCGCTGGTGTTGGTGCTGGCGTGGCCGCTCATGCTGCTGACCGCATTGGCGATCCGGCTGGAATCGAGTCCCGATGCACCGATTCTTTATCGTCAAGAGCGCGTCGGTGAAAACGGCAAGGCATTCGCGGTCATCAAGTTCCGCAGCATGCGCATCGATGCCGAGGGTGATGGCGTTGCGCGCTGGGCAAGCAAGAACGACGATCGCGTGACCCGGGTCGGCGGTTTCATCCGCAAGGTCCGGCTTGACGAATTGCCGCAGCTGTGGAACGTGCTGCGTGGCGACATGAGCATCATCGGTCCGCGTCCGGAACGACCGCAGTTCGTGGACGATTTCAATGCCCACATCCGCTATTACTCTTTGAGGCACTGCGTGAAGCCGGGTTTGACCGGCTGGGCACAGTTGCGTTACCCCTACGGTTCCTCGTTCGCGGACGCCGAGGAAAAGCTCAAGTTCGACCTGTTCTACGTGAAAAACCACAACTTCGTATTTGATCTGGCCATCCTGGTCCAGACCGTCGAGGTGGTGCTGTTCGGGCGCGGCGCGCGCTGATATCAGGAGTACCCACAAGTGAAACGGCTATCGCAAACCTGTGTGTTCTGGCTGGTTCTGGTTGCTGGCTTGCTGCTGCTGGGCGGTTGTGCGGGTACGCCCACCGTCGGCAACGGCGCCACCGTGGCGGCCCCGCCCGCGGAACGTTACATCATCGGTCCGGGCGATGCGCTGGAGATCTTCGTCCGCGACAACCCCAAGCTGTCCACGACCGTGCCGGTGCGCCCCGACGGGCGCATTTCGATCCCGCTGGTGCAATCCATCGTGGCTGCGGGCAAGACCCCGGAACAATTGGCCGGTGACCTGGAAAAGGTGCTCGGTCGTTACATCCGGGATCCGCTGGTGACGGTGATCGTCAAGGGCTTCGTGGGCGCCTACAGCCAGCAGGTGCGCGTGGTCGGGCAGGCCGCGACACCCAAGGCGGTGCCGTATCGCAGCGGGATGACCTTGCTCGACGTGTTGATCGACGTGGGCGGCCTCACCAAGTTCGCTGCGGGCAACAGCGCCAAGATCATTCGCCACCTGCCCGATGGCACGGAACAGACGATTCCGGTGCGGCTGGGAGACCTGATGAACGGCAAGATCAAGGACAATGTGGTCATGCATCCGGGCGATATCCTGATCGTCCCCGAGTCTTTGTTTTGATCCGGCGGGCACGGGGACATGTCAATGGCGGGTGACAGCGGAAAACCAGGCGTGATGAAGAAACAATCCTTCGATTTGCATGCGCTGCTGCAGCATGTGCTGCTGGAGATCCATGCTGCGTGGCGCTATCGCTGGCAGGCCTTGATCGTCGCTTGGTGCGTGGCGATCGTGGGCGCGTTGCTGGTTTTCAGCCTCCCCAACAAATACGCAGCCAGCGCCGAGGTGTATGCCGACACCGATGCCCTGATGAATCCGTTGCTGCGCGGGATTGCGGTACAACCCGACGTGCGCGGGCGCCTGCAGGTGATCACCCACACGTTGATTTCACGCCCGAACCTTGAAACCGTGGCGGACAAGACCGGTCTTTCACTGCGCGCCACCAGTCCGGCGGACAAGGATGCGCTGCTGGCGAAGCTGGGCGCGGCCGTCGATATCAAGGACGCCGGCGCCAAGAATCTTTACGACATCAGCTATGCCGATGCCGACCGCAAGATGTCCCAGAAGGTGGTGCAGGCGTTCCTGCAGATCCTCATGAACGATACGCTGGGCGCGAATACCGCATCCACCGCGTCTGCCCAGAGCTTCCTGCAGCAGCAGGTGAACGACTACAGCACCCGGCTGAACCTGGCGGAGAAGAAGCTCGCGGATTTCGAAAAGGCCAACGTCGGCTACATTCCCAATCAGGGCGGCAGCGATTACTTCACCCGGCTGCAGGCCGCGGAGACGCAGTTGCAGAGCCTGCAAGGCCAGTACGACACGGCCATCGCAGGGCGCGCGACCACCGAGCAGCAGATGCGCGCCATGGCGACCAATTCGTCCTCCACGGGTATCGACCCGATCTCCCAGCAGATCGACGGTCAGATTGCAGCATATAAAAAACAGCTCGACAGCCTGCTGCTGCACTATACCGACGCATACCCCGATGTCGTTTCCACCCGCCGCATGATCAAGCAACTCGAGGCGCGGCGTGCCGGGCTGCAGAAGCACGACACGGGCGCCTCGATACTCGGCGTGGCTTCGGACAACCCGGTGTATCAGGAGATGCAGAAATCGCTGTACACCACCGAAGTCAGTATCCGCACCCTCGGGACGCAGATCGCCCTGCAGAAACAGCAGATCGCCAGTCTCAAGGGCAAGGTCGACAAGATCACCGACGTGCAGACCAAACTGCAACAATTGACGCGCAATTACGACACCACCAAGAAGCAGTACAACGAATTGGCTGCCCGCCTGAACACCGCGCAGTTGTCACAGGATGCCACCCAGAGCGGCAACAACCTGAAATTCCGCGTGATCAGCCCACCAGTTCTTCCGCAGTTGCCGGTGAGCCCCAAACGCGGGTTGCTGCTGCTGGTGGTGTTCCTCTTCGCACTCGCCATCGGGGCTGCGTTCGCGTATTTCCTGCACAAGGTCAAACCGGTATTCACCAGCCTCAAGAGCTTGCGGGAGTTCAGCGACTATCCGGTAATCGGCACCTTCAGCATGGTGGTGTCGCGCACGCATCGTGAGGACCAACGCCGTGAGCTGATCGGCTTCTGCACCGGGGTGGGACTGTTGGCAGTGGTGGTGGTGTTGGGGTTTGCCTTCGATGGGCATCTTGCCCACCTTGTGCAGCATGTCTTCGTCATGGGTGCCACATGAGCATTGTCGAGAAAGCGGCTGAAAAGCTCAAAACCTTGCAGCCCGAACGCCCGGCGTTCACGCATGCAGAGGATGAGGCGGACGC
>JBOHYV010000108.1:0-7443 GCA_050738135.1 Rhodanobacteraceae bacterium
GGTACGACGTGTTCCTCGCGCATCTTCATCCGCTCGGCGGCAATGCGCCATTCGGCAGCCGCCAGGTCGAACTCGCACCACTCGGCTGCGCGCAATTCACGCGGACGCACGAAGACGAACGGCGCCAGGCGCAAAGCGGCGTGCGTCGTCGGTTGTCCCGTGTAGGCCTCGAGCGCGCGCAGCAAGCCCGCGACATCCGCCGGGGCGGTGACAGCGGCACGAGGTTTCGAAGCCGGCGGCGTCAGCGCCCCACGCAGATCCGCGCTGGGATCGCGTTCGGCACGTCCCGTCGCAATGGCGTAGCGAAACACCATCCCGATGCATTGTTTTGTTCGACGCGCGGTTTCGTGCCTGCCGCGCGCCTCGATCTTGCGCAGGGCCGCCAACACATCCGGCGCCTTGATGTCTGCAATGGGACGCGAGCCGAGAGCGCTCGCGACCAGCTCCAGCAGCCACGCGTTCTTCTCCTGTGAAGAGGCGGCGAGCTTGCCTGCACGCTTCTCCATCCATTCGGCAGCGATCACGGCAAACGTGTTGGCTGCTGCCATCGTTGCTCTTCGGCGTTCGGCTTGTCGCTCGATGCTCGGATCGCGACCGTCGCGCAACAGCGCGCGAGCATTGTTCGTGCGCTCACGCGCCTCCGCCAATGTGACTTCGGGATAGCTTCCCAGCCCCATGCGGCGTTCGCGGCCAGCGAATCGGAATTTCAGGCGCCACCATTTCCCACCGCTCGGCGCGACAGTGAGGTAAAGCCCATGGGCATCGTAGAGATTGAACGGCTTGCCCTGAGGCTTGGCCTTGCGTAGCTCGGCATCAGTCAGTCCACGTGAGCGTGTCATTCAAAAGATCCTTGGTTTTGGGGATACCGATTTCGCGAGCGGTATCCCCGTATCCCCAACGGTATCCCCTTTAGCTTCCGGATTCAACAAAACGCCTCGGGATGCCCATGCACAACAAAACCAGCTGGAATGCGGCATCCAGAAGATTTTTGAGATGTCGTGGGATGGTGCGGGAAGGTCAAATGGTGGCCAGGGGCGGAATCGAACCACCGACACGAGGATTTTCAGTCCTCTGCTCTACCAACTGAGCTACCTGGCCACGCCGTAAACACGATTGCGGCTGCAATCAGGACCCGCATTGTGCGGGGTGCTGCCGCGAACCGTGTATTAGACCGACGAGCGCACAAACCGTCAAGCATTGTCCGCCCAGCCGACCGCCCACAAGGCGCGGTCGAGATCGTGGTCGAGGCCGAACGCCTGCATCGGCACGCGGCCGTCGCGCACATCGACACCTTCAGCGCGCAGACGCCTCGATTGCTCGCGGAAGCCGCGGCTGCCACGCGGCAGCGCGATGGTCCCATCCGAATGCAGCACCCGAAACCATGGCAGTTCCATTCCATCAGGGGTGTCGCGCAGGGCGGCACCGACCAGCCGCGCGCGGCCCGGCAATCCGGCGCGTGCTGCGATCTGACCGTAACTGGCCACGCGTCCCGCGGGAATTGCGGCGATCGCGGCGTAGATCCGCCCGTAGCGTTTGTCCATCAACCCATTCCTGGTGCGCGGACGCAAGCATAGCCGTGCCGACTCCCACCGATAGGCCGCCAGTGGCGTATGCTGCGCGCCGCCACCCACGGAGTACGCCCATGCATTTCGACCGCGCCTGTCACCCCAATGCGCCGCATCAAAAGCTGCATACGCCGAACTGGTTCGTGTCCAGTTTGATGCTGGATCGTGCGCTGGACGCGATCCTGCGCCGCGTGAAAAAACTCGACCGCAGCCACGACGTGCCGTACCTCGCCGGCTACAGCGTGGACGGCAAGACCATCTACATCGACCGCCATCTACCCACCCATTTCGCGTACCGCGGGCGCACGATCGACGTCGACCGCTTCCTGATCATGCACGAGGAAGTCGAGAAGACGTTGATTGATCAACTGGGTCTGCACTACCTGCATGCGCACCAGATCGCGACGCGTGCGGAGGAAGCCGCGGTGCGCGCCGAGCGCATTTCGTGGCACGCATACGACCGCTTCATGCAGAAGTACGTCAAGACGGTCGGCGACGAGCGATTGAAGAAAGTACCGAAGGATCTCGACCTCAAGCCTTATCGCGATTACCACGATTGGGACCTGATGCAGCGCATGGAAAAGGCCATCGGCGCAGGCAAGCTGCCCAAGGCATCACAGACGCTGCGCAAGGAGATCACGGCCTACAACTCGGCGTTCCGTGAGCAACGCCGCGACACGACACGCGAGGCCAAGCGCGCAACCAATAGGAAGACTGCACGCAAGCAACGCTGACCGCGCTATTACACCCGCTGGCGCCGGCCCACCACGATCCCGTAGATGCTGATCGCCAGCCACGCGATCTCCAGCACCAGCGAAGGAAGATTCGGCCTGTAAATCAACGACACGATGATTGCGGCGGAGCCGAACGCATTCATCAGCTGGTAGACCAGACCATTGCCGTGCAGCTTCTGAGCCTGCAACAGGAGATAGGCGAGCAGCGTGATGATCATGCCGACAAGGCCCACGATGGTCGGCCAATAAAAGTTGACGGTCATTGTTTGCTCCTCCGTTGACGTACCGCTTCGAACAGCGCGACGCCGGTCGCCACCGACACGTTCAAGCTTTCGACGCCCGGCCCGGAATCGCCGCCCGGCATCGGGATGCGCGCCAGATGATCGCAGGCTTCGCGCGTCAGCCGACGCAAGCCTTCACCTTCGCCACCCAGCACCAGCGCGGCCCGCCCGGTCAGGTCGATATCGAACAGCGACGTATCGGCCTCGCTGGCGAGGCCGGTCAGCCACACGCCGGCATCCTTCATTTCGCGCAACGTGCGCGCAAGATTGGTCGCCTCGATCAGCGGCACCCGGTCAACCGCGCCCGCCGACGCACGCCGCACCACCGGCGTGATGCCGACCGCGCGGTCCCTGGGCGCAATCACCGCCGTCGCGCCCGCCGCCGCGGCGCTGCGCAGGCAGGCACCGAGGTTGTGCGGGTCGGTAACGCCGTCCAGAACCAGGAACAAGGCGTTTTCCGAATCCAGCAAAGTTGCCAGATCACGTTCCGATTTCGCGGCCGGTACTTCGTAATTCGCGGCGACGCCCTGATGCCGGGCTTGGTCCGAAACCCTGTCCAGCGTGGCGCGCGGCCGTGCGTGCACACGCACACCGAGGCGTTTCGCCTCGTCCACCAGCTCCGCCACACGGGGATTGTGGCTGCCCTGCTCGACCAGCAGTTCGCGCACGCGGGACGGGTCGTTGGCCAGCGCGCCTGCGACCGGATTGATGCCGACGATCCAGGACTCGCTCATGGTTTCACCCCCTTCTGCGGGAAGCGGGTCGCGCGCAGCGCGAGGGGACGCAAACCGTATTCGCAAGAACGGAAGAGAGCCATCCCCCCTCGATCCCCCTTCCTGCGGAAGGGGAAGGAAGTGCCGGGTCGCGCGCAGCGCGTGGGGACGCAAACCGTATTCGCAAGAATGGAAGAGAACCATCCCCCTCGGTCCCCCTTCCTGCGGAAGGGGCAGGAAGTGCCGGGTCGCGCGCAGCACCGGGGATGTAACCGCGTGCAGCCGGGACTCATGACCGCTCCACGCGCCCGTGATTGCCCCCATCCGCCTTCGACCCCTTCCCCTGCGGGCGTGGAAAGGAATCATCGCGTCCCGACACCAGACGGAAATCGATCCTGCGATCCTCCATGCTCGCGCGCAACACCTGCACCCGCACCGCATCGCCCAACCGGAACACCGTGCCGGTGCGCTCGCCCCTGAGTTCGTGGCGTCGTGCGTCGAATTGGTAGTAGTCGTTGCGCAATTGCGAGATGTGCACCAGCCCTGAAACCTTCGATTCGGTCAACTCCACGAACAATCCGAACGAGGCAACGCCGGTCACGACGCCGTCGAATTCGGCGCCGACGTGCTGCTCCATCCATGCGCATTTGTAACGATCGTCCACGTCACGTTCGGCTTCCTCTGCACGCCGCTCGGTCCGTGAGCAATGCGCGGACATCGCCGACATCTTGCTTTCGGTGTACAGGTAGGCGGCCGGTTTGCCGCCCGCCAACGCGTAGCGGATCGCGCGATGCACCAGCAGGTCGGGGTAACGACGGATCGGCGAGGTGAAATGCGCGTACGCATCCAGCGCCAGTCCGAAATGCCCGTGGTTGGCGGGCTGGTAGCTGGCCAGGCTCTGCGCGCGCAGCAACACGTTGCGGAACAGGTCCGCATCGGCGCGATCGGCCACGCGTTTCAGCAGCGCGGCGAAATCGCGCGGCTTCACCTTGTCCAGCGATGGCATTTTCAACTTGTACTCGTGCAGGAATCCGAGCAGATCCTCGTACTTGTCGGCGGGCGGCGGTGCATGCACGCGGAAGGGCGCCGGAATCTTCATTTTCACGAGGAATCCGGCGGCCTGCACATTGGCCGCGATCATGCATTCCTCGATCAGCTTGTGAGCGTCGTTGCGCGTGCGCGCGCCGAGTGACACCACCTCGCCACGGTCGTCCAGCCGGTATTCGACTTCGCTGGTTTCGAACTCGATGGTGCCGCGCCGCTTGCGCGCGGCATCGAATGACTTGTACAGGTCATGCAGATGGTCGATGTGTGGCAGCAGCTTGCCCAAGCTCCGCCGCGCCTCGGCATCGCGCTCGCCGATCGCGCGCCAGACTTCGTCGTAGGTCAGCCGCGCGTGTGAACGCATCACCCCCGGATAGAACTTCGCACGTGTCACCTCGCCCTTGGCGTCCACGCGCATTTCGCACGCCATGCACAGGCGTTCGAGCTCGGGGTTCAGCGAACAAATGCCATTCGAAAGCGTCTCCGGCAGCATCGGGACCACGAAACCGGGGAAGTATGCCGAGGTACCGCGTTCGTAGGCCTCGCCATCGAGCGCGGTTTCCGGCCGCACATAATGCGACACGTCGGCGATCGCCACGATCAACCTGAAACCGCCACCGCGCACGGGTTCCGCATACACCGCATCGTCGAAGTCGCGCGCGTCGGCGCCATCGATGGTGACCAACGGAAGCTTGCGCAGGTCCACCCGATCCGCGTACTCGCCCTGGGCCACCCTGGGCTCGACAGCTTCAGCTTCGCGCGTAACCTCAAGCGGCCATGTGTGCGGCAGGCCGTGGCTTTCGATCGCCATCTCGACGATCAGTGACGGTTCCAGCCGCTCGCCCAGCACCGAAACGATGCGCCCGATCGGACCACGTTGCAATGTCGGCGGATCGGTGATCTCGGCGATCACGATCTGTCCTGCGCGCGCGTTGTTGCGGGCGTCGGGTGGAATCAGTACGTCCTGATGCAGACGGCGGTCATCGGGATCGACCACCGTGACGCCGTGCTCCTCGACCACGCGTCCCACCAGCCGCGGCGCCCGGCGCTCCAGCACCTCGCGGATTGCACCTTGACGCCGGCCGCGGCGATCGACGCCGACCACCGAAGCCAGCACCCGATCTCCGTGCAGTACCTGGCGCATCTGCGCCGGCGACAGGTACAAATCCTCACCGCCCTCGTCCGGGCGCAGGAACCCGTAACCTTCGGCGTTGGCCAGCACCGTGCCGGCGATCAGGCCGATCCGTTCCGCCGGGGCGACTCCGCCGCGGCGGCTTTGCAGCAACTGGCCGTCGCGCAGCATCGCGCGCAGGCGCTTGTCCAGCGCTTCGCGGCGCAGCGCATCATGGATGCCGAGTGCTTCGGCAATGTTGTCGACGGGCAACAAGCTGCCGCGCTCGGTGAGCAAAGCCAGAATCGCTTCGCGACTCGGAATCGGATGTTCGTAGCGCCGCGCTTCACGCTCGGCGTGGGGATCGATGAAACGGCCGGCAGGTTTGTCGCCATGCTTGCGCGGACCCGCCGGTTTCGCACCCGATTTGGCCGGACCTGCCGACGTGCCGGTCCGCTTGCGCTCAGATTTTTTCGCGCGCGTCCCGCGCGTGGGTCGGGACGGCGGTCGATTGCGTGTTGGCATTGCGCCAGCGTCGCGGAGCGGCCCCCGGAAAGCAAGGGCCGCGCCGCCGCCGGCACCGGTCACATCGCCTGGTTCGACTGCATGTGCTGGACGATGGCCAGCGAGCGCGTCACGTGCTGGTCGGGCCTCAGATGATCGGCCCTGGACGACAACACGGCAACTATCTTGCCCGTTTGGTCGAGCACGAACGTCGTGCGCGGGAAGAAGCCGTGCGTCACGGGGTCATGGTTGACGTCCATCACGCCCTTCTGCGGCGGGATCATCTTCAGTCCGTACTTCGCCGCGATCTTTCCGTGCGGATCGGACGCCACCGGAAACTTGCCGGCGCAGTATTTCGGGTCGGATGAAAACTTGTTGAGCCGCTTGATCGAGTCCGCGGAGACGCCGATGATGGTGGCGCCCGCCTTGACAAACTTCGACTTCTCGGTCGCGAAGGTATGGGCCTCGAGATCGCAACCGCCGGTGTAGGCCGCCGGATAGAAATAAACCACCACCGGCCCCTTCGCCAGCGCCTGTTTCAGCGAAAACGTGAAATCCTTGCCCGCAAGGCTGGCGGTCGCCGTGAAATCGGGCGCTGTCGCGCCCTGCTTCAGGGCCGCCAATCCGGGTACGGCAAGCAAAGCCGCCAGCGCACCCGCCGCGATCGAACCCATGAGTCGTTTGTTCATTGCGAAACCTCCAGAGACAGGTTGCATGCCGGCACGGGAGTCGTGCCGTTCAAGCCAAGATGACCGTACCCGGGCCGGCTTGCTTACGATAGCCCGGACCCGGACCGCTCCGGTCGTGCAAAGTCGTGAAATCGCGAATTGACAGTTGCACCGCCAGACAGCTATCTTACGCGGCTCGCTGGCGCTTGGCGTCGCGGACGGATGTCTGCCCGGGTGGCGGAATTGGTAGACGCACCAGCTTCAGGTGCTGGCGGGGGCAACTCCGTGGAGGTTCGAGTCCTCTTCCGGGCACCAGATCATCCGACAAAAAGCCCGCGCACGTCGCGGGTTTTTTGTGTCGCGCCGCAGCGCAGGCGTGTCAACGCCGCAGTCTGCTCACGTGCGAACCGCCCATCGTCCAGGATGGCGGGTCGCTGGCGGGAAATGTCCCGCTCAGTTCCTCGTCCATCCGCCGCTCGCATTCTTCCTTTGACGCGTCCTGCTGCGACGGTTGTTGCGCGCTCCCGGCCCGTGACGGCCCACGCGGTTTGACGTCTTCGTGATGATCGTTGGATCCGATCTGTGACATCTCGGGTTCGCTCCTGCGCTGGCGCTGTTCGGACCGGCCGCTTGCGTGCTTCCTTGCAAACAGGATAAGACCCCGCGCGCTCGAATGCCGCGCGTCGGCGCGCCTCGTTGTTGGGGGTTCAGCGACCCACGTCGACGGGCGCAAACCACGCATGCGCGCTCACACCTGCAGGCGATCGCCCTTGCGCGCGACCAGCTTGTACAGTGCCGGCATCACGAAGATGCCGATCACCAG
>JBOHYV010000109.1:0-7440 GCA_050738135.1 Rhodanobacteraceae bacterium
CTCCAGGCCGCCGCGGCAATGCCGGTACGCGTTTCGCTTGCACGCAGGTGTGCATGGGTAATCGCAATCGCCAGCGCATCGGCCGCGTCGGCTTGCAACGGCCCGCGCAGGTTCAAAAGGATGCCGACCATGTGCTGCACCTGCTCCTTTCCGGCGTGGCCCTTGCCGACCACGGCCTGCTTGATGACATTCGGCGCGTACTCGCTGACCGGCAATCCGCATCCGACCGCCGCACAGATCGCGGCACCGCGAGCCTGCCCGAGTTTCAATGCGGAGTCGGGGTTCCTGGCCATGAATACGCGCTCAATGGCAGCCTCCGCCGGCGCATGGGCGCCGATGATGCCGGAAATCTCGTCGTAGATGCGTTTCAGGCGCGCCGGAAACGTCTCCTCGCCGCCCACGGCAAGCGTTGCTTCGAACACGCAGCGCAGCCCGCCCCTGGCATCGGCCTCGATGATACCCACGCCGGTATGCCGGCTACCGGGATCAATACCCAGGATGCGCAACGAACCGGGACTCGGGACTCGGGACTCGGGATTCGACATCGCGCGACTAATCCCCAAAACACCACTTTCCAGCTGTAGCGTACAGCTGTGAATCACCAGATCGGAAGGCTCGCGAAATCAGATGGGAGACCGCTTTTCCCGAGTCCCGAGTCCCGAGTCCCGAGTCCGGCGTCACGCGATTCATTGCGGCAAGTCCGCGTTGGAATAAACGTTCTGCACGTCATCCAGTTCGTCCAGACGTGCAAGCAGCCCCTGCACCACCTCCACCTGATCGGCGGTCACCGGCACGTCGAGCCCGGCACGCATCGTCACTTCGGCGTGGTCGGGTTTCAAGTCTGCCTCCTCCATCGCCCCGCGCACGGATTCGAACGACTCCGGCGTGGTGATCACGTCGATCTGGCCATCCTCGGGCCACACCTTGATGTCTTCGGCGCCGGCTTCAATCGCCGCGTCGGTGATCCTGTCCTCGTCTGCGCCCCCGGCGTACGACAACACGCCGATCTTGTTGAACAGGTACGCGACGGAGCCGTCGGTACCGAGATTGCCGCCGGATTTCACGAATGCGTGCCGCACATCGGAAATGGTGCGCTGACGATTGTCGGTGAGGCATTCCACCAGCACCGCGACGCCGCCCGGCGCGTAGCCTTCGAAGTGCAATTCCTCGTAGGTGACGCCTTCCAGTTCGCCCGTGGCCTTCTTGATTGCTCGGTCGATGTTGTCCTTGGGCATCGACGCCGCAATGGCTTTGTCCACCGCGCTGCGCAGGCGCGGGTTGCCATTGAGATCGCCTCCGCCGATGCGCGCTGCCACGCTGATCTCGCGCACCAGCTTGGTGAACGCCTGGCCGCGCCTGGCGTCCTGCGCGTTCTTGCGGCCGGCGATGGAAGGACCTCTGCCCATGCGGGGACTCCGATCGAAAATTGAACCTTGTCAGTCTAGGGAAGCCCGATGCAGGCCGCCACGATCACGCACCTACCCGCATGGTGCATCACACCCCCACAACCCCCGCCAACCCGCTCCGCGGCTTGGCCGCCCCCTTGACTCAAGGGGGCGAAAAGCTGGCGGTTCTGCTTCACTCCGAGTCCCGAGTCCCGAGTCCCGAGTCCCGCTTTCCCGGTCCCCGGTCCCCGGTCCCTGATCCCGGGCCCGCCACCTGCACGTGCAATTCGGCCAGTTGCCTGGCATCGACGGCGCTCGGCGCATCGGTCATCAAATCCTGCGCGCTGGTGGTCTTGGGGAACGCGATGACGTCGCGGATCGCATCGGTGCCGGCCACCAGCATCGCCAGCCGGTCGATGCCGAAGGCAATGCCGCCGTGTGGCGGCGCACCCATCCTCAATGCATCCAGCAGAAACCCGAATTTGGCGCGTGCCTCCTCTCCGCCGATGCCGAGCAGGCGGAACACCGCGCTCTGCATTTCCGGCGTGTGGATACGGATCGATCCGCCGCCGACCTCGGCACCATTCAAGACCATGTCGTAGCCGCGGCTGACCGCGTGCGCAGGGTCGGCGCCCAGCGCCACCGCGTCATCCACTTTCGGCGCGGTAAACGGGTGGTGCAGCGCGACGTAGCGTTGCTCGACATCGTCGTATTCGAACATGGGGAAATCGGTGACCCACAGCGGCTTCCAGCCCTCGCCGACAAGCCCGCGATCGCGCGCAATCTTCAAGCGCAGCGCGCCCATGAATTCACTGACCGTTTTCCACTTGCCGGCGCCGAACAGCAGCGCGTCGCCATTTTGGGTGTCTGTCTTTTGCAGGATCGCGGCAAGCGTGGCGTCATCGAGGAATTTCGCGACCGGGGAATTGACGCCTTCCAATCCCTTCGCCACATCGGTTACCTTCAGCCATGCCAATCCTTTCGCGCCGAACTTCGCGACGTGCGCGGCATAGTCGTCGAGTTGCTTGCGTGAAAGATCGTGGCCGCCCGGCACCCGCAGCGCGGCGACGCGGCCGTCCGGATCATTCGCCGGTCCCGAGAACACCTTGAAGTCGAGATGTTCCACCGCGTCGGCAACGTCGAGCAGTTCCATCCCGATGCGCAAGTCGGGTTTGTCGGAACCGTAGCGCGTCATCGCCTCCAGCCACGTCATGCGCGGGAACGGGTCGGCGAGCTCGATGCCGCCGACCTCGCGAAACACCTCGCGGAGCATCGCCTCGACCGTGTCCTGCACGTCGCGTTCCCCGACGAACGCAAATTCCATGTCGAGCTGGGTGAATTCGGGCTGGCGGTCGGCGCGCAGATCCTCGTCGCGGAAGCAACGTGCGATCTGGTAGTAGCGGTCGAAGCCCGCGATCATCAGAAGCTGCTTGAACAATTGCGGCGACTGCGGCAGCGCGTAGAACTGCCCCGCGTGCACCCGCGAAGGCACCAGGTAATCGCGCGCGCCCTCCGGCGTCGCTTTGGTGAGGATCGGCGTCTCGATGTCCTGGAAGCCGCGCGCGTCGAGCCAGCGCCGCAACGCCTGCACCAGCCGGATGCGGGTACGGATCAGCCGCTGCATCTCCGGGCGGCGCAGGTCGAGGTAGCGGTAGGTCAGCCGCATTTCCTCGTTGGGATTTTCGTGCAGCGCGAACGGCAGCTCGCGCGCCGCATTCAACAATTCGATCGATTCGGCGACGACCTCGTAGCGGCCGGTCGGGATCTTCTCGTTGACGTTCGACCGCACGCGCACCCTGCCCGTGACGCGCAGGCAATCTTCGTAGCCAACCGTCGAGGCGATCTTGAACACGTCTGCATTGTCGGGATCGGCCACGATCTGCACGACGCCCTCGTGGTCACGCAGGTCGATGAATACCACACCGCCGTGGTCGCGGTGCGCGTCCGCCCAGCCGCACAAGGCGACCTGCTGGCCGACTTCGGCTTTTCCGATCAGACCGCAATAGTGGCTACGCATCCGAAACTCCCGCGCCCGCCGCGGCTGCGACAAGGCAAGACGGGAATGCTAAGCGCCGCCATGCTGCGGCGCAATATCGAAGGAGCAATATTGAAACGACGGTTGGCACCCGACCATCGGGGCTGCAAGCCGGGCGAAGCGGGCTGGACGCAAAACCGGATTGCTGCCGGAGACGCTTGCAAGGCCGCCCGGGGGCGACCGCAGCCTTTCGCGTCAACCATGCACCCGCGTGCGCAACAACATCTTGTCGGCGCGTCGCAGGGTCGACTCGAGCGGCTCCTCGGCTTCACGCAGCGCCCAACCCAGCGAGAACACCGCCGGCATGCCGTCGCGGGAGGCCGCTGCCAGCCGTTCGGACAGTTCGCGCACGGCATTTTCGCCGGCCTGCGGCATCACCACCGCAAACTCGTCGCCGCCCATACGCACCACCACGTCGCCGGAACCCGCCGTGTTGTCGAGCAGTCGTGCCATCTCTCGCAATACCTCGTCGCCACGCGCGCGGCCTTCGCTGGCGTTCAATTGCCGGAAGTAGTCGATGTCCACCACCACGCAGCCCCAGACCTGGTCCCGCGCGGACTGCAACGCGAACGCATCCAGGAAGCGGCGGCTGCGGCACCCGGTCAGCGTGTCGCGCTGGTTCTGGTCGCGCAGCCGCAATTCATGGCGGTGCCTCAGGGTCACATCCTGCGCGGCGCCCAGCACGTATGGTGTCGGTTCCGCATCGGGATAGCACACGAACTGGTACTGCCATACCCGCCGCTCGCCGTTGCGGGACACGAAATGCAGCACACCGGCGTCGCGGCGCAGACTGCGAAAGCGGTCCATGTAATCGCTCCAGTTGGCGTGCGATTCCTCGGCGACGAAGTCGGCCAGCAGTTTCCCGGACATGTCCTCGCGATCGTAGCCCAGCGCCTGCGCCATGGCGGCATTGACCCTGAGCAGGCGACCTTCCATGTCATGCATCCACACCAGCGACAGGCCCGATTCCACCAGATCTTCATAGCGCCCGGCACACTCGCGCAGCGCCTGCTGCGCGGTGCGCTCCGCCGACACATCGCGCACCAGCATCACCCGTGCAGGCACCTCCGCATGAGCAAGGTTGCCGATATCCGTGAGCACGTCGAACAAGTCGCCGCTGGCGCGCCGCTGCCGCCATGCCACGCTGCCGGGTGGCACGGCGCGCCCGGCATCGCGCAGGTAGGTGCGCAGACGCTCCACTTCGGTGGGCGCGAACAAATCCGTCACGCGCATCTGCAGCATGCGTTGGCGGGCATAGCCATAACACTGCTCGGCCGCGGGGTTGGCCTTGAGGACACGCAAGTCGGCACTGGCGAATACCACCACCGGCAAAGGATTCTGGTCGAACCAGCAGCGCATTTCGTCGGTGCGGCGGCGACCCAGTTTTTGCAGCTCCAGCTCGTCGGTGATGTCGTGCGCAGAGCCGAGCAGACCCGAAACGCGGCCACGCGTGTTGTGCAGCGGATGCTTGGAGACCAGGAAACTGCGTTCGCCTGCGGGCGTCATCTGTGCTTCGCGGAACAGGGTCGGCAAATCCCGATCCAGACACACGCGATCGTTTTCTTCCCAAGCCAAAGCCTGGGCGTCGGATTCCAGTTCGCTGTCGCGGCGCCCCAGCACGTCTTCCGGCCGACGCCCGATCAGCGCGGCCGCTGCGTCATTCACGAAGCGATAGCGCTGTGCCGAGTCCTTGACGAACACCGGGCCGTCACCGTGCTCGCACAACAACTGCACCAATTCGGCAAGCTGGTGCAGGTTTCCGAGCACCCACACCAGCAGCACGCCCGAACCCGCCAGAGCGCACAAACCGGCCAGCGGCAGCAGCAGGCCGAGCTTGTCGGCGTGCACGATCTGGCTGCCGGCTTCCACGAGCACCGCCAGCACCACCGCCGGGACCACCAGCAGTGCGATGCCGAACCACCCGAACCAGCGCAGCGAAGCGTGCACGCCCGGGAGGGCTTCCAGTACTCCAAGTTGTCCCCTGTGTTTTGCCACAACGTCTCCTCGACGCAGTCAGCGCGCCGCAAAAGAGCGACGCCAACCCGGCAAGTGCAAGAGACGTGCGCGCGTTCGTGCCAACCACGGCGGCGTGACAGTTGTTGACTGGCAAGCCGACGGTTTGTTGACGCGCGTCTCAAATCAGGGGCGTTGGGGGCCTGCGAAACCGCCTCAGGCCCGCATCAAGGTGGACTTCCCGAACAGGCTTTCGACCAGATCCACCACCAGTTCGGCGGTGCGATTGTGCTCATCCAGCGCCGGATTCAGCTCCATGATGTCCAGCGAGGCAGCCAGCCCGGTATCCGCGATCATTTCCATGCACAACTGCGCTTCGCGGTAGCTGGGGCCGCCCGGAACGGTGGTGCCGACCGCGGGTGCAATCGAGGGGTCCAGGAAATCGACATCGAAGCTGACGTGCAAATGGGTATTGCCGTCAAGCCCGGCAAGTGCCTCGTTCATCACCCGCCGCATCCCGACCTCGTCGATGTAGCGCATGTCGAAGATCTCGAGTCCAGCCTCGTGCACCAGCCTTTTTTCATTCGGATCGACCGAGCGGATGCCGATCTGGCGCACCGCGTCGGCAGTGAGCGCGGGCGTCTCGCCGCTCAACCCGGTCAATTCCCGCGGACCGTAACCGCACAGGCACGCCACCGGCATGCCGTGGATGTTGCCGGAGGGCGTGATTTCGGCGGTGTTGAAATCGGAGTGGGCATCCAGCCACAGCACGCGCAGCTTGCGCCCGCGCCCACGACAGTAGCGCACCACCGCGCTGATCGACCCGATCGCGAGACAGTGATCACCGCCGAGCAGGACAGGAAACCGGCCGGCTTCGAGTTCGGCCAATTCGGCATCGAGCACCGCGCGATCCCAGGCGAGCACCTCGTCGAAGTGTCGGTAACCATCGCGTGGTGGCTGCCATGGATTGAGCGGACCGGCCAGATTGCCGCGGTCGACAACCTCCACACCGCGGGCCGCCAGCGCCTGCGGCAGGCCCGCCACCCGCAATGCTTCGGGCCCCATGGATGCACCCCGCGAGCCCGCGCCGATATCGGTCGGGGCGCCGATCAGGGAAACCGGTTTTGCCTTGCTCGCCACGTATCACCTGATGTTCCGGCCTGAACCATCAAGCATAGTCCGCTGCCGGGTGAGTCGCCAGCCATGCACTACGTGGCAGCGATGGCTGCGTTCAATGCTGCTTCCAGAAGCGCGACAGTACCGGTCGCTTCGGCGCGTTCGCGGCATGGCGTGCGCCCCGACAGCAGCCGGTCCAGCTCGCGAGCCGTCCCGCCGACGGCGTCCAGCCCGTAGCAGGGTGCCGAACCCGAGAGTCTGTGCGTGACGTCACGCAAGCGCAGCCACGGCGCTTCGTCGCCCGCATCCTCACACGCATCCCAGGCCGCAACCAGCGCAGCGCGACGCTCGGGAAGCTCGCGCAGAAAGTGCCGGCGCAGGGCTTCGATCTGTGCCTGGAATTCCACTTCGCGGGGGTCCAACTCCGCAGCCATCGCTCACTCTTTCCGGGTGCGTGCAACCTGCCTGGTGCCGGCAGTCGACCAAAAGCGTATCTAAGCCTTTGATCCGAACCGCCTATAATGTTGCACATTACACAAGTACGCGCAAAGCCACTCACACTAACGAGTACTTGCTTAGGGGATTCGCCGGATTCCACCGTGGCCCAGAGCAACACGGCCGCCGTCGCCCCCCCCCCGACACCATCTGCCGGCATTGTACCTGCAAGTCCTCAGGACCATGGGCCAATGCAGAACGCGAAACGACAATACCCGACATGCCAACCAGCAGGTTTCGGCCAACAGTCGTGCAAAGCACTCACAAAGCGTGGCGATGCACAATCACGGCTCCCATCGAAAGAGGTTTCAGACATGGACCGCGGAATACAGACCGGATTGGCGATCGCCCTCGCGCTCGGTGTCGGGGTCACCACGGTCGCGCTCGCCGGCCACATCGAAGCCGGCGACCGCATGGAAATGGCCGCGGTGCTGAAGGCTCCCGTCACGCCCACCC
>JBOHYV010000110.1:0-7414 GCA_050738135.1 Rhodanobacteraceae bacterium
GTCCGGTGGTGAGCCGTGAATGGTACACTAGCAAGTGTCTTCCCCGGGCCGTCAGACACCACGCCGCCACCGGAGTTCAGCCATGGAATCCCAGGATTTGCGCAATGCAGGGTTGAAGGTGACCCATCCGCGCATCCGTGTGCTGGAAATCCTCGAGCACAGCCATGACCATCTGACCGCCGAGAACATCTACAAACTGCTGCTCGAGGAGTCCGAGGATATCGGGCTGGCCACGGTGTACCGCGTGCTGACCCAGTTCGAGGCGGCCGGCCTCGTGATCAAGCACAACTTCGAGAGCGGGCAGGCGGTGTACGAACTGGACCGTGGTCAGCACCATGACCACATGATCGATGTGACCACCGGCAAGGTCATCGAATTCGTGAACGAAGACATCGAGAAACTGCAACGCGAGATTGCTGCGAAACACGGCTACGAGATCGCCGATCACAGCCTCGTGCTCTACGTGCGCCCCAAAAAGAAGAAATCTTGATTCGGGACTCGGGACTCGGGAAAACGGCTCTCGCGCTCTTGATTCTCCCGGCTGTCCTTGAAGAGGGCGGCCCTTGAATTGACCACGTCACTGCCACGACGCTGGCACCCTGCTTTATCGAGTCCCGAGTTCCGAGTCCCGAGTCCCGGCTTTCTCCAGCATCTTCTTCGCGTGCGCGCGGGTTTCATGGTCGACTTCGATGCCGCCGAGCATGCGTGCGAGTTCCTCACGGCGGCCGTTGGCATCCAGCAGCGCCACGTGCGTATGCGTGGTTTCGTCTGTGACGGCTTTGGCCACGGAAAGATGGGCGTGCCCTTGCGCGGCGACCTGCGGCAGGTGGGTGACGCACAATACCTGAAAGCGCGAACCCAGCGCGCGCAGTTTCGCGCCCACGGTCTCCGCAACTGCCCCGCCGATGCCGGCATCGACTTCGTCGAACACCATCGTTCCCACGCTGTCGGCGCCCAGCGCGGCAACCTCGATCGCGAGGCCGATCCGCGACAGCTCGCCGCCCGACGCGACCTTGCGCAACAGGCGCAGCGGCATGCCGGGGTTGGCGCTGACCGTGAATTCGCAGCGTTCACGGCCTTGCGGATCGGGTTCGCCGGAAAACTGAGGCTGCAAGTCCACCGCGAACGATCCGCCGGCCATGCCGAGTTCGTCCATCAACGACGTGACGGCTTTGCCGAGTTCGCTCGCAGCCTGTGCGCGCTGCTTCGACAGCGTGCCGGCGGCGACGCCGTAGTCGGTGAAGCATTGCTTCCGCTCTGCGGCCAGCTTGGCCAGTGCTGCGCCGGCGCCTTCCAGCGATTGCAGTTGGTCGCGCAGCGTCGCTGCGTGTGCATGCAGTTCCGCGACCGGCATTCGATGGCGGCGCGACAGGTCGTGCAGGGCTGCGAGATGCGCATCGGTCTCGGCGTAGCGCTCGGGATCGAGCTCGAGATCCTGGGCATAGCGGGAAAGCGCTTCGTTCGCTTCACCCAGCTGGATGCCCGCGTTGTCCAGCATGTCCACGTTCGCCTGCAGCGACGGATCGAGCTCGGCCAGCCGTGCCAATTCAGAGTGCGCACGGGCAATGGTGCGAGCCGCCACGAATTCGCCGTCGCCACCCAGCATCTCGGCGATCGCGGATGCACCTTCGGCGAGCTTGCCGGCGTTGGCCAGGCGCTTGTGCTGCGCCTCCAGTTCCGCCAATGCGTCGGCCGGCAATGTCCAACGTTCCAGTTCGGCCACCTCGTGGCGCAGCAGGTCGAGGTGCGCTGCATGGTCTCCGCCACCCGACAGCTCGCGTTCGCGCACCGATATCTCGTGGTGGCGCCGCGCCAGCTCGCACACCCGGGCAACCGCACCGGCGCAGTCACCAAACGCATCCAGCATTCGCAACTGCTGGCGACGCTCCAGCAACGCCTGGTGTTCGTGCTGGCCGTGGATTTCCACCAGCATCGTCGTGAGTTCAGACAGTTGCGCAAGTCCGACCGAACGCCCGTTGATCCACGCGCGGGAACCTCCTTCGGCTGCGATCACGCGGCGTAGGGAGCACGCTCCTTCATCCTCGTCGAAAGCCTGCTCGGCCAACCATGCACGTGCGACAGGCGTCCGGGCCAGGTCGAATTCGGCGGCAAGCTCCGCGCGTTCGCAGCCTGTGCGAACCATGCCGGCGTCGGCGCGTGCGCCGGAGAGCAGCAGCAACGCATCGACGAGCAGGGATTTTCCGGCGCCGGTTTCGCCCGTGACCACGGTGAGACCGGGACCGAATTCGATCTCGGCAGCCTCGACCACGGCAAAATTGCGGACGGAAAGGTGGGTGAGCATGGGGGCAGCCGGCGAGTTTTTGCGAACGGTGATTCTAATGAAGCGGGGATTGGGGAAGGGTAGCGGGGGTGCAAGGACGAGGCCATGTCGCGAGGGCAACCACGTTGACAGGCCGTCGTGTACTCCTTCTTTGCGCCCCCACTGCCCACCCCCCATTCCCCGTTGTGCTTGCATTCCGGCCCGTTCGCCCGTATTAGATGGCGTATCCTCGTTTCCAAGAGCCTCAGTGTCGGCCCAGCATCCCCTCGACCTGCGTGCCCGCCAGCTTTTGCGCACCCTGATCGCGCAATATCTGGAAGAGGGCCAGCCCGTTGGTTCGCGTACACTGTCGCGTTCGGCGGGGCTGGACGTAAGCCCGGCGACCGTGCGCAACATCATGGCCGACCTCGAAGAACTGGGCCTGATCGCCTCGCCGCACGCCTCGGCCGGACGTGTGCCCACGGTGCGCGGTCTGCGGTTGTTCGTGGACAGCCTGCTCGAGTTGAAGCCGCTTCCGCGCGGAGCGGTGCTGCAGATCCAGCGTGAATTGCCCCGTGATTCGGTGACGGCGCGCGAACTGCTCGGCAGCGCGTCGAGCCTGCTGTCCGCGATGACCCATTTCGTGGGACTGGTCACGGTGCCCGGTTTGGCCGACGCACCGCTGAAGCAGATCGAGTTTGTCACCATCGAGGCGCGCCGTGTTCTGGCAATTCTGGTGTTCGCCGATGGCCAGGTGCAGAACCGGGTGCTGAACCTCAGTCAGTGCCTTGATGCGCGCGCGCTGGAACACGCTGCCAACTACCTCAACGGGCACTACGCCGGTTTGCGGATCGACGAGATCCGTTCGCGGGTGCTGATCGAGCTGCGTGCCGCCGGCAGCGAGCTCAATCGGCTGCTCGATACGGCCGTGGAGGTCGCGGCCGAAACCTTCGCGCCCGAGCCCGAGTCCGACATGCTGGTTTCGGGCCAGACCAATCTGATGTCGGGCGAGGAAGGTCCGCAGATGGAGCACCTGCGCGACTTGTTCGAAGCGTTCCAGCGCAAGCGTGAACTGCTGGCGTTGCTGGAGGGCTGCGCGCGCTCGCCCGGGGTGCGTCTGTTCATCGGCGAAGAATCGGGCTTCGAACCGCTCAAGGATTACAGTCTGGTCAGCGCGCCCTATGGCGCGGAAGGGCACGTGCTGGGGGCGATCGGGGTGATCGGGCCGACCCGGATGGCTTACCACGCCGTGATTCCGGTGGTGCAGGCGACGGCGAAGCTGCTGACGGACGCGTTGCGAACCCCCGAATAGCCCGTGGTGTCCGGCGACCGTGTACCGAAGCGTACATTTCGCTGCCCCGTGCGCCGGCGACCACGGCCTCGAACCGTGGATGACGCGGCCATCGCGCGCGACGGATGTTCAGGGGTTCTCTTGAATTGAAGTGTGCCGGCCACATAACTTTTGGATGTGCGCCTTGAACTGCGACCCGTGTGGGAAGCCGTCCGGGGCCGTCGACGTTGCGAGGAGCCAGCATGACCCATCCAAAGGAATCCCACGAACCGGCGCCGGACGGAAATCCGTCGATGCCTGAGGGCGCCGCCCAGGCGGACGAACTGGAAACCTTGAGCCGCCAACTCGCCGAAGCCGAGACCAACCTTGCCGGGATGCGAGAAACGCTGTTACGCGAGCGTGCCGATCTCGAGAACCAGCGCAAGCGCATGCAGCGCGACCTGGGGCAGAGCCTCAAGTTCGCCAACGAAAAATTGCTGCGCGATCTGCTGCCGGTGTACGACGGCCTCGAAAGCGGGCTCGCGATCGAAACCGCCGATCTGGCCTCGATGCGCGAAGGCTTGAGCCTGACCCTGAAATCGCTCCTGAAGATTGCCGAAAGCAATGGGTTGCAACCGGTTGATCCTGTTGGCGAGCCGCTCGATCCTGAGCGCCATCATGCCGTCAGCATGGTGGCGGCTCCCGGCAAACCACCCGGTACGGTCGTCAGCGTGATGCAGAAAGGCTACGTGCTGAACGGGCGGCTGCTCAGGCCCGCGCTGGTCACCGTGGCCAAGGAATGATCGTGTGGGGTCACGATCGTGAGGGTCAGAGTCGACTTTCGATCCGGTTCCCTGTGCCAGCATCGCGATTCAGGTCAGAAAGTCGACTCTGACCCCGGTTTTTTCTGGCCCCGGTTTCTGCCTTGAGAAAAGGCCGCCAACCCCCAGTTTATGTTAGAGATTCGACGGCCACGCGGCCGCAACCCATTGAGGAGCTGAAACATGAGCAAGATCATCGGTATCGACCTCGGCACCACCAATTCGTGCGTGGCGGTCATGGAAGGCGCCAAGACGCGCGTGATCGAAAATTCCGAAGGCGATCGCACCACCCCGTCCATCGTGGCTTTTGCCAAGGACGGCGAGGTGCTGGTGGGCGCCCCGGCCAAGCGCCAGGCCGTCACCAATCCCAAGAACACTTTCTATGCGGTGAAGCGCCTGATCGGCCGCAAGTTCACCGACGCCGAGGTGCACAAGGATCTCGACATCGTTCCCTACAAGATCCTCGCGCACTCCAACGGCGATGCATGGCTGGAAACCTCCGACGGCAAGCAGATGGCGCCGCCGGAAATCTCCGCCAAGGTGTTGATGAAGATGAAGAAGACCGCCGAGGATTTCCTGGGCGAAACCATCACCGACGCCGTGATCACGGTGCCGGCGTACTTCAATGACAGTCAGCGCCAGGCCACCAAGGATGCCGGCAAGATCGCCGGCCTCGAGGTCAAGCGCATCATCAACGAGCCGACCGCGGCGGCGTTGGCCTACGGCCTCGACAAGGAAAAGGGCAGCGCGGATCGCAAGATCGCGGTGTACGACCTCGGCGGCGGCACTTTCGACGTGTCGATCATCGAGATCGCCGAAGTCGACGGCGAGAAGCAATTCGAGGTGCTGGCCACCAATGGCGATACGTTCCTCGGTGGCGAGGACTTCGACAAACGGGTGATCGATTATCTGGTCGATGAGTTCAAGAAGGACCAGGGTGTGGACCTGCGCAATGATCCGCTCGCGCTGCAGCGTCTGAAGGACGCCGCCGAGCGCGCCAAGATCGAGTTGTCGTCCGCGCACCAGACCGAGGTGAACCTGCCGTACGTCACGGCCGATGCCTCCGGCCCGAAGCACCTCAACATCAAGCTGACGAGGGCCAAGCTCGAAGCGCTGGTCGAGGATCTGATCAGGCGCACGATCGATCCTTGCCGCACGGCTTTGAACGATGCCAACCTGCGTGTGTCCGACGTCGCCGAAGTGATTCTGGTCGGCGGCCAGACCCGCATGCCCAAGGTGCAGGAAGCGGTCAAGGATTTCTTCGGCAAGGAGCCGCGCAAGGACGTGAATCCCGACGAGGCCGTCGCGGTGGGTGCGGCGATCCAGGGCGGCGTGTTGTCGGGTGCGGTCAAGGATGTGCTGCTGCTCGACGTGACCCCGCTGTCGCTGGGCATCGAGACCCTGGGCGGGGTGATGACCAAGTTGATCGACAAGAACACCACGATTCCGACCAAGGCTTCGCAGGTGTTCTCGACTGCCGAGGACAACCAGAGCGCGGTGACCGTGCACGTGCTGCAGGGCGAGCGTGACCAGGCCCGCTTCAACAAGTCGCTGGCGAAGTTCGATCTCGCCGGCATCCAATCTGCGCCGCGTGGCATGCCGCAGATCGAGGTTTCGTTCGACATAGATGCCAACGGCATCCTGCACGTGACCGCCAAGGACAAGAACACCGGCAAGGAGCAACGCATCGAGATCAAGGCGGGCTCGGGCCTGTCCGAGGACGAAATCCAGCGCATGGTGTCCGATGCGGAATCCCACCGCGAGGAAGACAAGAAGTTCCAGGAATTGGTGGTCACCCACAACAAGGCCGACCAATTGGTGCACGCGACGCGCTCGGCCATCAAGGAACATGGCGGCAAGGTCGGCGGCGACGTGATCGGACGGGTCGAGGAATCGCTGTCCGAGCTCGAGAAAGTGATGAAGGGCGACGACAAGGACGCGATCGAATCGCGCATCTCGAAACTCGAGGAGGCCGCGCAGTCGTTGCTCGCGGCCGCCCAGGCGGGCGGCGCGCAAGCCGGTCCGCAAGCGGGTGCCCAGCAGGCGCCGGGCGGCGGCGCATCGCCGGAAGATGTGGTGGATGCCGAATTTACCGAAGTGAAGGACAAGGACGACAAATAGGTGTTATCCGGCAGCGCGGAGCGCTGCCGGATCAACTGTCCGCGTTCGACCGGCGCTGGGAAGCGCGCCGTTCAACGCGGACAAAATCTGTATGCTGCTTGATGTTTATGCAGCCACGCTGGACGGGTGTTTTGTGATGATCGCAAAACACCACGTCTTGCGGGCAGAACCCGGACTGCGGAGGCAGGATGCCGGAGCGAACATCGGCGCAGCCGATGGCCCGAAGGGCGACCCGCAGGATGCGGCGAGTAATCTATTTTGAGCCTCGAAGGATTTCCGCCAAGGGGAATTCGAGCATGCACAAAGGCCGGATGGAAGCATTCACCGACGGCGTGATCGCCGTGATCATCACCATCATGGTGCTGGAGCTGAAACTGCCGCGGGAAGCCACCTGGCACGCATTGCTGGCCGACCTCCCGGTGTTCCTCAGTTACGTGCTGAGCTTCGCCTACGTCGGGATCTACTGGAACAACCATCACCACATGCTGCAGATGGTCACGCACGTCAACGGCAAGGTCCTGTGGGCGAACCTGTTCTTGCTGTTCTGGCTGTCGTTGTTCCCGTTCACGACGAGCTGGTTGAACGAATCGCATCCTGTGCCCGCGGCCGTGCCCACCGCGCTGTACGGCATCGTGCTGCTGCTCGCCGCGCTGTCGTGGATACCACTGTTGCGCGCTCTGATCGCCGCGAATGGCGGCGAGAAGAGTGCGCTCGCGTCGGCACTCCGGCGCGACTGGAAAACCATCGCCTCGCCGATCGGCTACGTGGTCGGCATTGCGTTGGCGTTTTTTGAACCCATACTGTCGTGCATGATCTATGGCGTGATCGCGGCCCTGTGGTTCGTGCCCGATCGTCGCCTCGAAACAAGACCTGGATAGATGAAACGTTGCTACTACGAAGTCCTTGGCGTTGAACGTGCGGCCGGCGAGGAAACGCTGAAAA
>JBOHYV010000111.1:0-7364 GCA_050738135.1 Rhodanobacteraceae bacterium
AAAAATACCCCGGCCTTCAACCCATCGCCCCTGCAGCGGAATTGTGAGCAGCGCCGCATTATTGAGTGCCACGGGAGCCTGCGCAAGCTGGCGGCCGCAAGCAATGGACGTCCGCAAGTATTTTGCGGCAATCCCAGGAGCGCTCGACGCACTCAATGTTTGACGTTGACCAGCCTCCCCGAAACCCGACGCTCGCGACAGACGACTTTGGATCGACAGGGGAACTCGAGATCCGTAAACAAAAACCCGCCTCGCGGCGGGTTTCGTGTTTCATGCGGCTTCGGTTTGACGTGACGGCTTATGCCCTCGCCACCGAATAGCGTTTCAACCTTGCGGCGAATTCGATCAATTTGCGATTGCCGCTGGCTTCGGCCTCGCGACACCATTGCTGCAGCGCGGCCAAGGCGGATTCGGGCCTGCGCTGTTCCATCAGCGCCGCAAGCCGCGCGCGGTAGTCGGCGATCTGTTTCAGGCGCGGGCGATTTTCCACCACCGTGGCCAGACGCGCCTTGCCGCCGTTGTCCAGCCAGCGACCACCATTGGCCAACGCGCGGCGCAGGCGGCGGCGCGGCATCGGGCCCAAGCGACGCGTGCCTTCCGCGTTCGACTGCTCGCGCACCGTGGGTTTGATCACGGTCTTGTAATAGTCGGTCATCGCCTCGAAGCGGTGCGTCAGCAGCGCCTTCAGAGTGATCATGTCCGGCAGCGACACGTTGGGGCGCTCGTCCAACGACGGCGCCACGCGCAACACCTTGGCCAGACCGACCTTCTGCAAACCCTGGATCACCACCCAGCCGATGTCGACCTCGAACTTGCGCAGCGCGAACTTGGCTGAACTCGGGAACGCGTGGTGATTGTTGTGCAGCTCCTCGCCGCCCACCCAGATACCCCATGGTGCGAGGTTGGTGGCGGTGTCGGCGGTCTCGAAATTGCGATAGCCCCACCAGTGACCGAGGCCATTGACGACGCCCGCGGCCCAGAATGGAATCCAGATCATCTGCAGCGCCCAGATCGCGGCACCCAATACGCCGAACAGCGCGATGTCGATGATCGCCAGCAATGTGACGCCGAGATACGGATGCGGGGTATAAATGTGCCGTTCGATCCAGTCGTTGGGCGTGCCGCGGCCGTATTTCTCGACAGCGGCTTCATCTGCAGCCGCTGTGCGGTACAACTCCGCACCTTCGAAGAACACCTTGCGGATGCCGGCAATCTGCGGGCTGTGCGGATCTTCGGCGGTTTCGACGTGGGCATGATGCTTGCGATGCACCGCGACCCATTCCTTGGTCACCATGCCGGTGCCAAGCCAGTTCCAGAAACGCAGGACGTGTGCGACAACCGGGTGGAAATCGACGCCGCGGTGCGCCTGGCTGCGGTGCAGGTACAGGGTGACGGCAAAAATGGTGAGCTGGGTCGTAACCAGCACATACAGCAGCATCGCGAGCCAGCCGGCGTTCGCCAGGCCGTGCGCGGCAAATTGAAGGAAAGCGTCTAACATCGCGGATATATGGAATCTCGTGGACGTATGGAATGGAAGCTTGGATAACCCGTGCCCCAAGTTTAGGGGAGAACCCCGCTCGTCGCCACAGGCTTGCCTAAACAATGTGATGGCCACGACAATCATTTCAATCCCCCGACTTCGCATTCGCGTAACCCATGGCATCAACGCCCGCGTTGCTTGAACTCGTGGCCGCAAGTCGCCGGCTGGGCGGGCGCCAAGTGCTGCATGACGTCTCGTTCATGTTGCAACGGGACGACGTGTTGGGCCTGCTGGGCGTGAATGGCGCGGGCAAATCGACGACGTTGTCGATCATTGCAGGCGTGTTGAAGCCCGATACCGGCAGCGTGCGCATCGACGAACGCGACACCGCCGAGGCGGTCCGAACCCTCCGCGATCGCGTCGGATGGGTGCCGGAAAACGTGCCGCTATGGCCCGAACTGACGGTATCCGAAGCACTCGATGCGTGCGCCCGGTTGCGCGGCCTGCGCCACGGCGCACGCAAAATCGCATGCGCACGCGAACTGGCGCGGCTTGATCTCGAAGACGTCGCGCATCGACTGTGTGGCCAGTTGTCACTTGGCCAAAAACGCCGCATGGGACTCGCGCAGGCACTGCTGCACGATCCCGACCTGCTGGTGCTGGACGAACCCGGCAACGGGCTTGACCCGGTGCAGACCGCACAATTGCGCGAGCTGATCGGGAAACTTCGGGGCGGACGCGGCATCATCCTGTCCAGCCACGTGCTGGCCGAGGTGGAAGCGATGTGCAATCGGGTGGTGATCCTGCACCAGGGACGCGTAAGGCTTGACGCACTGCTGGACGGCGGGCGTGGCAAGCTGGACGCGCAGTTCCGCGCCATTGCGCGGTCACGCGCGGACGTCGCCGCATGAGTGCGCTCACGATCGCGCGGATCGACCTGAAACGCCTCGCGGTTCGGCCGTTCGCATGGACCCTGGCCGGCATCACGCTCGCGATGATGGCGTGGCAATTCCTGCTGGGCGTGTCGGCGTTCATGCACGCACAACCGGCCCTGCCGGGTGCTGCGACGGGGCCCGGCTTCACCGACGCCGTGGTGGCGCCGTACCTGCTCAATTACATCCAGTTGTGCCTGGTCATCGCGCCACTGATCACGATGCAGGCGCTGGCTGGCGAACGCGCCGGGCTGCGCCTGGCGCTGCTGACGACATCGGGGGCTTCCGGCACGCAGGTCGTGCTCGGCAAGTTCGTCGCCCGACTGGTGTTCCTGTGGCTGCTGCTGATCGTGGTCGCCACGCTGCCGCTGGTGCTCAGCGGAGCGACACATCCCGACTGGGGCCAGTTCGGTGCGGCACTGATCGCAAGCGCGCTGTGCGTGGCCGCACTCGCCGCGATCGGCATCGTCTGTTCGGCCTTCACGCCGGAACCCGCGCTGGCCGCGACCGCGGCGCTGCTGATCGGCGAAGCGCTGTCGCTGATCGATGCGGGGGTGCGGATCACCGGTGGTGATGCGGGCTGGCTCGGCTATCTCGCGTTGCACACCCATCTTTCACCAGCGATGCGCGGGTTGATGCGCAGCGAAGACATCGTGTATTTCCTCCTGATCACCGGACTGGCGCTGACGCTTGCGGTCCGACGCGTCGCCGCCGAGCGGGAACACGGCTGATGCGCTTCGCATGGCGAGCCTGGTTGCATGCGCTGCTGTGCGTGGTGATCGCGGTGTGCCTTGCGGCCCTGTCGGCACGCTTCGGCTTCACCACCGACTGGAGCGCCGGCGCGCGCGCAACGATTGCACCGCAAGCCCAGGCGCTGCTGAAACAATTGAACGGCCCACTGCAAGTCACCGGTTACGCGCGACCGGGCAAACTGCGGGCAAAAACCAGCTTGCTGGTTGCCCGTTACCGGCGTTTCAAGCCAAACCTCACATTGAAGTTCGTCGATCCCGACCTCGATCCCGTCGCCACCCAGGACGCGAACATCACGCTGGACGGCGAACTGGTGTTGCGATGGAACGGTCGCATCCAGCACGTCACCCGGCTCGACGACCGCGACTTTTCCGATGCACTGGTGCGGCTCACGCGCGGCGGCACCAAACAAGTGGCTTTCATCACTGGCAGCGGCGAGCGTGATGCGACCGGAAAAAACGCGGCTGACCTCGATGATTTCGTCATGCAATTGTCTGCGCTTGGGGTGCGCGCACTGCCCCTGAATCTCGCCGAAGCTGCCGAAGTGCCACGCAATGCCGATCTCGTGGTGTTGGCGAGCCCGCAGGCTGCGCTGCTGCCGACGTCGGTGACGAAGCTCGAAGCCTATGTCGCCGACGGCGGCAATCTGTTGTGGCTTACCGAACCCGGCAGTGACGAACTCGGGCTGGCGCCGCTGGCGCAGGCGCTCGGCATCAAGCGTTTGCCCGGCACCCTTTTGGACGCGCGAAGCCCGGGGGCTGGTACCGGCGACCCCCGCAGGCTGGTCACTACGCAGTATCCGCCACAAGCGATTACCGACGGTTTCCAGCTCAATGTGCTGTTCCCGCGCGCCGAGGCGCTGGCGGCGCTTTCGGGCGCAGCCTGGAATGCACAGCCGATCCTGCAGTCGGGAGCGAGCAGTTGGAACCAGACGGCGCCCATTGATCCGGCAGGGGCCGCGTTCGACCAAGACTCGAACGCATTGAAAGGCCCCTTGACCTTCGGCTACGCGCTGAGCCGCCTGTCGCCCAGCCCCGCCAGGAACCAGCAGCGCGTGGTGGTGATCGGCGATGGCGATTTTATTTCCAACGCATACCTTGCGGATGCCGGCAACCTTGCCTTTGGCGAGCGCGTGTTCGACTGGTTGTTGGGCGACGACGCACTGGCCGGCATGCCGCGCAGCGCTCCCGACGCCGTATTGAAACCGACCCGCGCGGAGCTGGGCGCGCTCACCTTCGGGTACCTGATCGCGCTGCCGATCATTCTTGTCTTGATCGGCCTCACCATCAGCTGGCGTCGGCGGCGCCGGTGACACGCGCAAGTCGCAACCTGGTCTTGCTTGCAATCACCGCCGCAGCGCTGGTGGCGGTGGTCCTCGGGGTCGGTCGGCGCGAGTACTTGCGTGACCCGCCGGTGGTGACGCGGCTCGACCCCGATGCCGTGATACGCATCGGGCTGGACATCCCGCCGGTCACCCCGCAAGTCTTCGAGCGGCGTGCCGACGGCTGGTGGCGGGTCAAGCCTTCGGTTGCACGCGCCGACGATCCGCGCGTGCAACGCCTTGCCAGTCTCGCTGCAACGCCGGTCGCGCGCTGGATTCCGGCTTCCGCCATCGTGCCCGCCAAGGTCGGGCTGGCGCACCCGTCGGCGACACTGGTGCTGGGCGACTTGCACCTTGAATATGGCGGCCTCACGGCGCTCGACAACCTGCGTTACGTGCGTATCGGCGACAAGGTGGCGCTGGTGCCGCGGCAATATTCGCCGGAAGTGATGCTGACCAGGAACGCCGGTCGATAGCCCTGCCTGCTTCAATCCTTCTCCCTTCGGGAGAAGGTGGCGCGCAGCGCCGGATGAGGGTCCGGGTGCGACGCGACAGTTGGCAACAGAAGTAAAGGCAGCGTCTCGCGTCATCGGACCCTCACCCGTGCCCTTCTCCCGACGGGAGAAGGGTTCTAGCCAAAACACGACGCCATCCATGCCCGAACTCCCCGAAGTCGAGACGACCAGACGCGGCATCGCGCCATTCGTGACGGGGCGCACCGTCGAACGCGTCTTCCTGCGCAGGAAGGACTTGCGCTGGCCGATTCCCCGCGCCATCTCGACCAAACTGCCGGGCCAGCGCATCGAAGCAGTTGAACGTCGCGCGAAATATCTGCTGTTGCATACCGAAGCCGGCAGCGCCTTGCTGCACCTCGGCATGTCGGGTTCACTGCGCATTACCGATCCCGACGCGCCAACGCGCGTCCACGATCATTACGATCTGGTCTTCGATTCGGGGCAGGCACTGCGCTTCAACGATCCGCGCCGATTCGGCTGCCTGCTTTGGCAGAAGCCGGGCCAAACCCACCCGTTGTTGCGCAATCTCGGGCCCGAGCCACTGGGCGACGCATTCGACGGCGACTGGCTGTGGGCGGCGTCGCGCGGGCGCAGTGCGGCGGTAAAGACCTTCCTGATGGATCAGGCCATCGTGGTCGGCGTCGGCAATATCTACGCCAGCGAAGCCTTGTTCGCGGCGCGGGTACATCCCAGGCGCGCAGCCGGAGCAGTTGCGCGTGTGCGTTATGCGCGGATTGCTGCCGCGATCCGACAAATATTGAATTACGCGATCACGTGCGGCGGCACCACGTTGCGCGACTTTCTGGCGCCGGATGGCGCCCCCGGCTATTTCGAGCAGGAACTTTCGGTTTATGGCCGTGCAGGCGAACCCTGCAAGGCATGCGGCACGCCGATCCGCGCCGGCATCATAGGGCAGCGGATGAGCTATTGGTGCCCGAGGTGCCAGCACTGAAGCACGTGACGTGAAGCGCATGACAGGCGTCAGGCGACTTTACCCGTGCGATGGTCCATGATCGCAGCGTGCGGGAGGCGATGGCGACAGTCACTACTGACTCTTCACCCGGCCCCGAACTTTGCAAGAACCATCGCGTCGCGCTGCCGGAGATCTCCTTGATGTCACCCAACGTTCTCGTTCCGATCGTCATCGCGCCGCTGATCGTTTGGCGCCTTTATTACCGGATGCGCCGCAATTTCGGCCGGCAGCCCATCCGGCCCAAGCGAACCTGGACACGGGTCGGATTTCTGGTGCTGGTTTCGTTGCTCGTCGCCAGCGAAGGCTTCATTGACCCGCGCCTCGCCTTGGGACTGGCGGCGGGACTTGTCGGTGGCGTGGTGCTCGGGACCCTTGCGTTGAAGCTCACGCGTTTCGAGATCGACGGCAGCAACGATTGCTACTTTCCCAATCCGTGGATCGGACTCGCGCTGACGGCCTTGTTCCTGGGCCGCCTGATTTATCGCTTCATGGTGGTCTGGCCGGAAATGTCGCACGCCGCCGGCGGCTACGCACAATGGCACCGCAGCCCGCTCACCTCGCTGATCCTGGGATTGCTGCTGGGTTACTACATCGCTTACTACGCGGGGCTGTTGATCCACCATCGCCGCTTGACCAGAACCGGAGCCCAATCCCGGCTCGGGTAGCCCGGGAAGAACCGCCGCGAGCGGACGTTCCAGCAGAGCTTCACTCGAAGCGGCTTTTGCGAAAAGTCAGGCCAGGGAGCTCCCGGCCATGAATGGCAGCTTGGCCGTTCGCCCTTCGCGGAGTCTGCGAACTGGTGTTCACAACCGGCGCGCGACACTCGACCTCGCCGCCTCGGCGAAGTGGCGCTCAGGGATGAGCGCAATCAAAGCGCGTCGGCGTCCAGCTCCCCGGTGCGTATCCGGATCACCTGATCCAGCGTGGAAATGAAGATCTTGCCGTCACCGATCTTGCCGGTGCGGGCGGCGTGGCTGACGGCCTCGACCGCACGTTCGACCAGATTGTCGGGCAGCGCGATTTCCAGTTTCACCTTGGGCAGAAAATCAACGACGTACTCTGCCCCGCGGTACAGCTCGGTGTGGCCCTTCTGGCGACCGAAGCCCTTGACCTCGGTGACGGTGATGCCGTTGACACCCACTTCCGACAATGCTTCGCGCACATCGTCCAGCTTGAAAGGCTTGATGATCGCGGTGATCAGTTTCATGGCCTTAAGCTTACCCGAGAGAACGACGCCGTAAAATCACCCCACTCGAAGCGGCTTTTGTGAAAAGTCAGGGCATGGAAGCCCGTTCTGGTCTTTCAAACCGCCAGGCGCTGTCGTTTGCATCATGGTTGAGCGAAGCAGCGTTCATGGATGAACGCACGAACATGCGAAAAGTCTGGGCATGGA
>JBOHYV010000112.1:0-7326 GCA_050738135.1 Rhodanobacteraceae bacterium
GGAGAGGGAAAAAGCTGGATCCCGGCGGTTGCCGGCATGACGGCATCCGCGCAAGCGCAGCGCCGCGCGTCATTCGTCCACTGCCACCCGCTCGCATGTTCCATGCTCGGGATCAACGCGCAGGATCGCATGATCATTGCGGTCGGCCACCCACAACGAGCCCGCCGCGTACGACAAGCCTTGCGGTTCGTGCAGCGGACAGTCGAGCTGCAGGGTCGTGATTTCGCCGCTGTAGGGGTCGAGTGCGCACAGCCGGTCATTGCAGGTGTCGGCCACGTACACGCGGTTTTCGGTGGCCGTCAGTCCGCACGGATAGGCCATGCGGGCGTTGCGTGCCGCGCTGTCGCGATTGCCGGGCTCCCAGGGATTCGAACCCGCCAGCGTCGTGACGGCAAGGTCGGCGAAACGCAGCCGGCGGATCGCATTGCCCCCCGCGTCGGCGATGAGCAACTGCCCCGGCATCAACGTCAGCGCCATGGGTTGCGAAAGTGATGACTGACCGCCAATGCCGTCGCGAAGGTCGCTGCGGCCGTCGCCGGCGGTGGTCTCGACGCATTGATGGCGCAAATCCACGCGCAGGATCTGGTGCTGTCCCGTCGCCGCCACGTACAACATGTCGCCGTCCGCAGCGACCGCGTGCGGCGCGTTGATCGCAACGCGCAGGCCGCCGCCCTGCTCCTCGACGTTGCCGTAAGCCGGATGCCCCGCACCGAGTACCGTCTCGACATCGCCTGTCTCAAGGCGGATGCGGCGGACGCAATGATTGCCGGTGTCGGCCACGTACAGCAAGTCCCTGTCGATCGCCATTCCCTGCGGCATCTGGAACCCGCAGGCCGCGAGCTGGCCGTCCCAATTGCCGGCGGTGCCGGAGCCGAACTGCCGCAGTACCCGGCCATCGTGGCTGCATTCGAGGATCCGGTGGTGACCGCTGTCGCTGACGAACAGGCGTGATTCCGTCGCCAGTGCGTGCGCGGGAAACGCCAGCACATTGATGGGTTCGGCGCGCACGTCCGACCTCGGCGCCGGAACGGACGGTGACGGAACACCACCCTCGTGCGATTCGTCGCGCAAACGCACGATGGCGTCCTCGATTTCCTGGCTGCGTCCTTCGCCGACCAGCCGCGCCGCCAGGCCGCCGTTCGCATCGATCAGCAATGTGGTCGGCCATGCGGGAATCGTGTACTGCTTCCATGCCAGCCATTCGTTGTCATTGGCCACCGGGGCGCGCAACCGATTGCGGTGTGCAGCTTTCAGCACCGCCGCGTCGGACTGCTGGCAGGCATAGCGCGGGGTATGCACGCACGCCGACACGAATACTCCGGGCAGTTTCTGTTCGAGACTGCGAAGCTCGCCCAGCAGATTGGCACTGCTGGCACTGCTGCCGTTCCAGAAAACCACCAGCACGATCCGCCCGCGCCAATCGGCCAGCCGCGCCGGCTCGCGACGGTTGACCCAGTGCACCGAGTCGGGGAACTCGGGCAACATCGGCCGCGACACGCTGCCCATGGCATCGAATGGAAAGTCTCCGGCAATCATCAGGCGATCTCGCTGGATCCTCCGGCCGTTCCGCGCATGCGTTCACCCAGTGCTTGCACGCCGCGCCGGATCAGCGCCAGCACGCCGCGAAAATCTTCCTGGGTTCCGGTGTACGGGTCGGGTACGTCGCCGTCCTCGCCCGTCCGCGGCGTTGCGAGTCCGGCTGCGACAAGCAAACGTTCGGGTGCCGGCATGTCGTCGGGAACGCGCCGGCGCAATTCGGCGAGCGTCGCACGGTCGACCGCCAGCACCGTGGCGAAACTGCCGAAATCGTCTTCATGGAACTGCCGGGCACGATGCGGCGACAGGTCATAGCCCTGTGCACGCGCCGCTGCCACCGCCCGCGGATCGGCGCCCTGCCCAACGTGCCAGTTGCCGAGCCCGCGCGACGCCACCGGCAGACGCAGGCCCAGCTTTTCGAATTCCACACGCGCCACGTACTCGGCCGTGGGTGATCGGCAGATGTTGCCGAGGCACACGAACAATACGCCGGGGGATGGCCGGGTCAAGATCGTTCCTCCATGTTCGGCAGCCTCCGTTCGGCACGCGCCAGATCCTCGTCCGTATCGACTCCGGGTGGAAACGACTCCGGCGTTACCCGGACGGCAATCGCGTGGCCGTGTTCCAGTGCGCGCAATTGTTCCAGCGACTCGGCCCGTTCCAGCGGCGTACGCGCAAGCCGGGCAAACATCCCGAGAAACCCGGCACGATACCCGTAAATGCCGATGTGGCGCAGCACCGTCACGCCTTCGGGCATGCACGTGCGATCGTGTGCCAATGCATCGCGAACCCAGGGCACCGGCGCACGCGAGAAGTACAGCGCATGTCCACGCGCATCGCAAACCACCTTGACGCAGTTCGGGTCGAACCACTGTGCAGACGATTCCACCGGCGCAGCCAGTGTCGCCATCGGAGCCGGATCCTCGCACAACGCCTCGGCCACGGCACGGATTCCGGAAGCGGGCGCGAATGGCTCGTCACCCTGGAGGTTCACCACCAGTGCATCGTCCGGCCAGCCGAGCTTGGCTGCGCATTCGGCGAGGCGATCGCTGCCGCTGGCATGCTCGGCGCGGGTCATGCACACCTGGACGTCCTCATCGGCAAGCGCCTCGGCGACTCTGGCGTCGTCGGTCGCAACCACGACGCGCGACGCACCCGCGTCGCGCGCGCGTCGTGCGACGTGCACGATCATGGGCTTGCCCCCGAGCAGGCGCAGCGGTTTGCCCGGCAAGCGGGTCGACCCGTAGCGTGCAGGAATTGCAACGATAAAACCGGGCGTGCTGTTCACGCGAGCGCGTGCCCCGTTGCATCCGCCGACCCGGGCCGGGGCCGGCGGACCAGTTCGCCGCCGCAGTTGGGACACACGTTTCGCATCGCGGCCGCGCATTCGGGGCAGAAGGTGCACTCGTGGACACAAATGTATGCGCCGCCATCGCGTGTCAACTTCGCGCGACAACGCTCGCATTCACTGCGCATCTGAAGCGCCATGCCGTCTCCTGGTTCAGGCCGTCGGGCTCAACTCGTCGCGCTCAAGGGTAACGCGAAAGCACGCGGGCCCGAGCGCCTCGGTTTCGCCGGTGCGCCAGGTGGCGACCATCGCACGTGAATTCCAGTCCGATGCGAGCGCCGGCAGCACCACTTCGGCGGCGACGATGTTGCGCGCGAGCCCGTTGGTCACCAGCAACGACAAGCTTTCGGTGCGGTGTCCATTCAGCAGTTCCACGGCCCGCAGCGGTGCCAGGGTTTCGCCCTCCGCCGTGACCGGGCGCAAGCCGGCCGCGCGCGCTTCGCGTCGCAACAACTCGACGCCCAGCAATTCGCCATCGCCATCGTGCCACAACCAGCGGATGACCCCGACCATCCAGTCGCGTTGGTCCTCGTCGCCGGCGGGCGCCAGACCCACCACCTCGCCAATGCGCATGCGCAATCCGTCCATGCCGTGCAGGCGAATCCGGTAACCGCCTTCGCTTTGATCCAGAACCTCGGCACGGAAAACCTGCGGGCGCGTGGCATCAGCCGTACCCAACCACGCCGAGGCAAGCTCGTGGGTCCCCACCATGATTGCATCGCCATGTACGCGCCTGACGAACGTCGCGAAATCGATGTCACCCGCCAACGCGTAATGCAACGCATGCATGCCGACCACGACGTCCAGCGCATGCGTGGCTGCGAGACGTGCATGACCGCGCGGCGCCACCCCCCAGCCCGCACGCAATCGCTCCAGAAAACGCGTGCTGGTGGTCAGGACGCCACCGCCGGATTGGCGCAGATCGATGACGTCGACGCCGGGCGGCAGCAACGCGATGCGCTCGGCGACCACGCGTTCCGCGGCCGATACGTCCAACGCAAGCAGACCCGATTCGTTCGCGAGATGCGCCTCCGTGATCCGGCCCGGCCCCACGTCGCTGTTCGTATCGACCCCCATGCCCTCTGCCCCGGCGCGCGCCAGTTCACATTGATCGGCCACGCAGCGGATCACCTGCCGTGCCTCCTGCAACTCGCGCGCGGAAAACCGATGCGGGTTGCTCATGGCCAGCAACAGCAATCGCACATACGCATTGCGCGCGGTGAGCGGCGCAGCATCCGCCGCGTCCTTGACGGGTTGATCGGCAACCGCCAACTCGCCCGCAAACGCATGCAACGCGTGGATGCGTCGCCAGGCGCCGGCCGGCGGCGTTTGGTACCGCCGATAGGACCAGATCAGCATGTGGTCCGCATGGACAAGCCCGCGCACCGCCGCGGTGGCCGCAGCCCTGGTCTTGAATCTCGGCAACTTGCCCGCTGGGGCGCATAGTTCGTGCAAACCCACGGCATAGCCGCACATCATCGTCCACTGCAGGCGCTGCGCCGCGGCCGCCCGTTCGGCGGCGGCGGCCGGCAGCGGATGCGGCTCGGCGCCGAGCTGGCGCTCTATTCCCGAACACAGGCTTTCAACCGGCGCACGCAGATGTTCCAGCGCAGCAATCCGCTCGGCACCCGCCCATGTTGTCGCAAGCATGCCGTCGAGAAGCTGCTCGACCTCGCGGATTGCCTGGGCAGGATTGGCCAACGGCAGCGCCGCGACGGCCTCGCGAATCGCCTTTTCACCGGTGCGTTGCGATCTGCCCGGGGGCAGGCGCGCAGGCAGGTCCTGGGTCAGGCGTTGATGATTGTCCATTCCGGTTTCACCCCCATGGGTCCCGGTTCGACGCCCGATACCCATTGCCCGTCATTCTAGCCTTGAACCGGGTGCCAAGTCCGCCCAACATGGCTACGTGAAATACTCCATGCACGGCCCGCGCCAACCTCCCCCCGCGGCGTTTCGCCCGCTCGCAGAACAGGCGCTGTCGCGGGCGGCCGGCGCACCGTTGTCGTCGGGCAACCGCGTCGACTTGTTGATCGATGGCCGTGCAAATTTCGATGCATGGCTCGAAGCCATCGCAAGTGCACAGCACAACGTGTTGTTCGGAAACTATATTTTCAGGGACGACGAGACCGGCCGTGGATTCATTGCGGCAATGTCCGAGCGCGCCCGCGCGGGGGTGCAGGTGTGCGTGTTGCATGACTGGCTGGGTTGCCTGGGCCAATCGCGGGCGCGCTTCTGGCAGCCGCTGCGTGCCGCGGGTGGCGAGGTACGCACCTTCAATCCATTCGATCCCCTGAGCCCGTTCGGCTGGATCAATCGCGACCACCGCAAGCTGCTGACGGTGGACGGCCGCGTCGGTTTCGTGTCCGGAGTCTGTGTCAGCGGCGCCTGGCTCGGCGACCCGGCACGCGGCAAGGAACCATGGCGCGATACCGGCGTCGCGTTGCGCGGCCCCGCGGTCGCCGATCTGGAGCGGGCCTTTGCGGAAACCTGGGCGATCCTGGGGGACCCCTTGCCGCCCGCGCCCGTGGGCTCCGACGCCGACGCGACCGCGGGAGATGTCGCCCTGCGCGTCATCGCAACCCAACCCTCCAGCGCCGGCACCTACCGCATGGACCAGATGATCGCCGCGTTGGCGCATGAACGACTGTGGCTGACCGACGCCTACTTCATTGGCGTTGCGCCGTACGTGAGCGCGCTCACCCACGCGGCGCGCGACGGTGTGGACGTGAGGCTGCTGGTACCCGGCGCTTCCGACATCCCGATGGTCGCCGCATTGTCGCGCACCGGGTATCGCGCATTGCTGGAAGCCGGCATACGCATCTACGAATGGAACGGGTCGATGCTGCACGCCAAGACCGCGGTGGCCGACGATCGCTGGGCACGCGTGGGTTCCACCAATCTCAACCTCGCCAGCTGGATAGGCAACTGCGAAATCGATGTGGCGGTCGAGAATGTCGGATTCGTGCAGCAACTCGCCGGGCAGTACCAGAGTGATCTCGAGCACGCCACCGAGGTGGTGCTCTCGCGTCGGCGTGCGCGGCCGGCGACGCCGCCACCGCGCCACGGGCTGCACGGACACGGGAGTGCGGGACGCGGCGCGGTGGGCGCGATGCGGATGGCGACCACGCTGGGCGCTGCATTGCGCAACCGGCGTGTGCTGAGCAATGCCGAAGCGCGCCCGTTGCTGGGTGGCGCAGTCATCCTGCTCGCTGTCGCCGCCGTGGCCGCGTTGTGGCCGTGGGCGCTGGCATGGCCGCTGGGCGGGCTGGCCGCGTGGATCGGCATCAGCCTCGGGGTGCGCTGGGCGCGGTTGCACGTGCACCCGCGGCCCCGGAAAGCCGCAACCGAGTCGTCCGATTCCGACGCCTCACGCGTACCCCCTGATGACCACTGAAACGAACGCCCCACGCCACGTCCTCACGCCGTCGGCCCTGAACCGCATGGTGCGCACGCTGATAGAAGACGCGCTGCCGATGGTCTGGATCGAGGGCGAGATCTGCAACTTCATCCGCGCGGCATCCGGGCACTGGTATTTCTCGCTCAAGGACGCCGCTGCCGAAGTGCGCTGCGCGATGTTCGCGCGTGAAAACGCACGGCTCCGGTTCAAGCCCGGCAACGGCACCCGCGTGCTGACGCGCGCGCGGGTAAGCCTGTACGAGCCGCGCGGCAGTTTCCAGTTGATCATCGAACAAATGGAAGATTCAGGCGAAGGCGCGCTGCGGCGCGCTTTCGAGCAGCTGAAGGCGAAACTGCAGGCGGAAGGCCTGTTCGAACAGGCGCGCAAACGTGCGCTGCCCGCATTTCCGCGTCGCATCGGCGTGATCACCTCGGCCAGCGGGGCTGCGATCCGCGATGTGCTGTCGGTCGCACGCCGGCGTTTCGCGCTGACCGAAATCGAGGTGCTGCCGGTGCTGGTGCAGGGCACCGATGCGGCGGCGCAAATCGCGGCGATGCTGCGCAAGGCGGCGAGGGCCGATCGTCACGACGTGTTGCTGCTCACCCGCGGCGGCGGCTCGCTGGAAGATCTGGCCGCCTTCAATGATGAAGGCGTGGCGCGCGCCATTGCCGCCAGCCCGGTCCCGGTGGTGTCGGCGATCGGCCATGAGATCGATTTTTCAATCAGCGATTTCGTCGCCGACCTGCGCGCGCCCACGCCTTCGGCGGCAGCAGAAATGATTCTGCCGGATGGCGACGCGCTGGCGCGCGCACTCGCCCAATCGCTGGCGCGCCTGGGCAACACATGGCACCGCCGCGCACAGAATGCGACGCAACGACTCGATTACCTCACCGCGCGCCTCAACACGCAGCGTCCACAGCAGCGACTCGCCGTCGGCCGTGAACGGATGCAGCTGCTGTTCGAACGCATGTCACGTGCGCACGCGGCGGGGTACGGACACGCGACCGCGCATCTCGCCCAAATCCATGTGCGATTGCTGTCGCGA
>JBOHYV010000113.1:0-7318 GCA_050738135.1 Rhodanobacteraceae bacterium
TGAACCAGAACGTCGCGGCCGGCGAAGCGATCGCGCAGCTCGCGATCGAACACGCCGCGGCCCGCATGAAGGCCGCGAAACAGGTCGTGCGCAAGAAGATCACGCAAGGCCCCGCCCTGCCCGGCAAACTGGCCGACTGTGCGTCATCCGATCCCGATCGTACCGAATTGTTCCTGGTCGAGGGCGATTCCGCGGGCGGCTCCGCCAAGCAGGCGCGCGACAAGGATTTTCAGGCCATCCTGCCGCTGCGCGGGAAGATATTGAACACGTGGGAAGTGGAATCCGGCGCGGTGCTGGCGTCGGAGGAAGTGCACAACCTCGCGGTCGCGATCGGCTGCGACCCCGGCAAGGACGATCTGTCCGGCCTGCGCTACGGCAGGATCATCATCCTCGCTGACGCTGACTCCGACGGGTTGCACATCGCGACGTTGTTGTCGGCATTGTTCCTGAAACATTTCCCGATGCTGGTGCGCGAAGGTCACGTGTGCGTCGCGATGCCGCCGCTGTTTCGCGTCGACGTGGGCAAGCAGGTGTTCTACTGCCTCGACGAATCCGAGCGCGATGCGCTGTTGAAACGCATCGCGCGCGACAAGATCAAGGGCGCGGTCAGCGTCACGCGCTTCAAGGGTCTCGGTGAAATGAACCCCTCGCAATTGCGCGAATCGACCATCGCGCCCGACACCCGCCGGTTGGTACAACTGACGATCGATGACGACGACGCCACCGCGAAATTGATGGACATGCTGCTGGCCAAGAAACGCTCGGCCGATCGCCGCAACTGGCTGGAAGAAAAAGGCGACCTGGCTTCGCTCGAAGTGTGACTGCGGACCGCAAGACTTCGTCCGCTTGAAGCAGATGGAGCGCTCACATGGCTGGAACCGCCCCCCCAACCGGACATTGGCCAGATGCCTCGTTCGTCTCCTTCAGGATTGACCCGCGGCGACCCATGCCGAGGTCGAACGCTGCCGGGGAATCCCGGCCGCTTCATGGCACGGCCTGCGCGACGAGGCGCCCATGTTGTCACGTTGTGGCGGCATCGATCATCGACGCAAACCGAGGTTCCACGAGCAGATGAAGTTTGGTGGCCGCTCGCGGGCGATACGCCGGCGGCGTACCATCTTCAGTGAACCGCGGCAGTCGCTCGAACGGCGCTCAAGCAACCACTTGAGCGCTCGGGCGCACTAATCGCGTAGTGGTCGAGTGGAATGATGGGTGTATCCAGGAGCTTCATGTTGGCGCGACGCGACCTTGTTGGCGAACTGATGGATGATCCCGCGCTGGCGGCGCACGCGCACCATGCCGCGTTGCGCGGGCTGCAGAAGATCAACCGCGTGAGTCGTACCGCTGCTGTGTTGTGGCCCCGGATCGAACGCATTCTTTCATCATCCCCAAACACAAGGGCTTCGCTGCTGGATGTGGCGTGCGGCGGCGGTGACCTCGCGATCGCGATCGCGCGCCGCTCACGGCGGCACGGCCTTGTGCTCCAAGTGCAAGGGTGTGACCTCAGCGATACGGCATTGCAGCATGCATCACAAGTTGCCGCAGGCGCCGGAGAGCCGGTGACGTTCTTCCGTGCGGACGTCACCGCCGACCCGCTGCCTCAACGTTACACCTTCATTACCTGCACGCTGTTCCTGCATCACCTGACCGATGCGCGCATCGTCGCGCTGCTGTGCACGCTCGCTGAATGCTGCGACCACCTCCTTGTCAGCGATCTGATACGCGGGCGAACGGGTTATGTGCTGGCGTGGCTTGGAACGAAGTTGCTGTCGCGCTCGCCGATCGTGCACGAAGATGGCCTCCGTTCCGTGCGCGCCGCGCTCACATTGCATGAAGCACGCGAGCTTGCGAGTAAAGCCGGACTCAACGACGCGCGTTTCGAGCGGCACTGGCCCCAGCGGTTCCTGATGACCTGGTCGCGCGTGCACGAGGCCTTGCATGGATCCGGATGAATTGTCGCGCGAGTGGGATGCGGTGGTCGTGGGCGCGGGCATCGCCGGGGCCATGAGTGCGCTGCACCTCGCACGTACCAACCTGCGAGTGCTGCTGGTGGAAAAGTCCGCGTGGCCGCGTGCAAAGGCCTGTGGGGGTTGCTTGAACGCGGCCGCCATGAGGGCACTTGCCAGTTCCGGAATTGAACTGCGCGAGGGCAGTGCATACACCGGGATGCGGTTGTGTTGCCTTGGGCGTGTGGCCCACCTGCCGTTGCCGCCGGGCGTTGCAATTTCCCGAATGCGGCTGGATGCGATACTCGTCCAGCATGCCATCGATGCCGGGGTACGTTTCATCCCGGCGACGCGCGCCACGCTTGATGGTCCCACGCGACACGGACGCGGCGTGGTATTGCGGAACCCTTCGGCGCGCTGCGTCGTCGATGCACGCGTGGTCCTTGATTGCGGTGGACTCGCCACCCGCCTGCTGCCCGATCCTGCCTGGCGCATCGCGCCGCGTGCGCGCATCGGCGTAGCCGCGATCCTGCCTGAAGCGCCTGCGGGGTATCGTTCGGGCATCATCCACATGGCCTGCGCAGCGCAAGGCTACGTCGGGCTGGTTCGTGCGGAGAACGGAGCGACCAATATTGCCGCGGCACTGGACCCGGTGTGGTGTCACGAAGCCGGTGGACCGGCAGCGACCGTCGCGGAGATTCTCCGCACGGAGGGCTTTCCAGCCATGCAAAATCTGCATCGCCTGGATTGGCGCGGTACCCCTCGGCTTACCCGCATGCGTCGTCGACTCGGTGCCGAACCGCGCGTACTGATCGTGGGGGATGCGGCAGGCTATGTCGAACCTTTCACGGGTGAAGGCATGGCCTGGGCGCTCGCGGATGCTGCTGCCGTGGTGCCTTTCGCGCGCGAAGCCGTCGGTTTCTGGGCGGACGACATCGCCGAACGGTGGAGCGCGCGCCATCTGCGGATGCTGCGTGCACAGCAACGCGTGTGCCGCGGCATTTCAGCATTACTGCGCCATCCATCGCTGCTGGCCGTGACGCTTCCGTTGCTCGACCGTGCGCCTGCCATGGCGCTGCCGCTGACGGCATGGCTGAATCGCGATCTTGAGGGCAGCGCCATGGTGGCCGCATGACACCCGCCGCGATCGTCGGCATCGGCACGGCAGTTCCGGCGGCAACCTTTGGGCAGGATGTGGCGATGCCGCTGGCCATGGCGCGCTGCTGCTCGAACGAGGGGGAGCGTGCGTGGTTGCAGCGTATCTATCGCGGCTGCGGCGTGCGACGACGAGGAAGCGTATTGCTCGCGCACGACGATGATGCCGCATCCATCGAATCGTTTTACCCGCCGCGCTCCTCCGAACACGATGCTGGCCCGCCGACGGCCGTTCGGCTCGCCCGGTACATGCGGGAAGCCGGGGACGTGGCGACGCGCGCGAGCACGGCCGCGCTCGCGGATGCCGGCATCCACCCGTCGCGCATCACGCACGTGGTCATCGTGTCGTGCACCGGATCGTTCTCACCGGGCCTCGATGCCGATCTGATCGAGCGCCTTGGATTGGCACGCGACGTCGGCCGTTTGAATATCGGCTTCATGGGGTGTCACGGCGCGTTCAACGGCTTGCGCGCTGCGGCCGCGCTGACACACGGCGCGCCCGATGCACGTGTACTGCTCTGCTGCGTCGAGCTTTGCAGCCTGCATTTTGCCTACGGTTTCAATCGGCAGCGGGTGGTCGCCAACGCACTCTTCGCCGATGGCGCTGCCGCCGTGATCCTGGCGCCGGCCGCCAAATCGGCGCTGCATTTGCAGGACACTGCGAGTCTGTTGACCCACGATTCGGCTGACGCGATGACTTGGCGGATTGGCAATCACGGCTTCGAAATGGGCTTGACGCCGGAGGTGCCGCGGCGCATCCGCACGTCGTTGCGCGAATGGCTGGAGCCCTGGCTGGCATCCCGCGACTTGCGAATCGGCGACATCGCGCAATGGGCGATCCATCCGGGCGGCCCCGAAATTGTCCAGGCCGCGATTGACGCACTGGGAGTCGGCGCCGAAGCCGGAGATGTCTCGCGTGCAGTTCTCGCCGAACACGGCAACATGTCGTCACCGACCGTCCTGTTCGTCCTGCAACGCATGCGTTTGCGGAATGCTTCCGGACCGATCGTGGCATTGGGTTTCGGCCCCGGGTTGGTGTTCGAGGCTGCACTTCTCGACTGAGGCACGTGGGACGAGGGACGTAAACAAAAGGCGAGCACGCGCAGGCATCCACGCGAAAGTTTGCCGAAAAATGCCGCGGACCTCATGGCGTGCATGTTCCCGTGAGGCTGACCATCCGTTTCAGCAATAGCTGACCACCACGCCGATGTTGAACGGTGGGCCACTGAATCGGTCCCGGCGACCTGCCGTAGCCGACCCGTTGCCGCTGTTCGTGGCTGCCACGTTGCGGTAAACCGGACATTCGCGGGGTTGCGCTGCGACGACGGAATCGTATCGCTCGCAGGCCATCAAAGTGGTTCCAGTTTGTTCGGCATGCGCACTCCTGCTTGATTCAAGGGTCTGAAGAAGGCGGTGAAGCTTCCCGGCCGCCGGAGGTCGGTATCGCGAGCCGCCGGACGCTTCCGGTTGCTCCCGCCTGAATCCGCGTCCGCGCCGTGCCAGAATGCCGCTGCGGAACGGGCATGGACGACGCGCTTCCGCTTTCCGGCGTAGCTATATGGCCCACAGGGGATTCTGGCACGAGCTCAAGCGACGCAACGTGCTGCGCGCAGGCGTGCTGTATGCCGGCGCGGTGTGGGCGCTGGCGCAAGGTCTCGCGCAATTGCTGCCGCTGTTCGGCGGTTACGAATGGATCGCCCGCTGGTTCGTAATCGCGGGCATTGTCGGGTTTCCGTTCTGGATCGCGTTCGCGTGGTTGTACGAATTCACACCGGAAGGTTTGAAGCGCGAGAGCGAAATCCGGGCAGATGATTCGATCGCACGTTCCACCGGCCGCAAGCTGGACAAGTGGATCATCGCGGTGTTGGTCGTTGCCGTCGTGCTGTTGGTGACCAATACCTTTGTATGGCGCAAGGCTCGGGGTTGAATGGCGATGCGGCTTCCGCCATACCGCCGAAATCCATCGCGGTGCTGCCCTTCGAGGATTTGAGTCCCGCGCACGATCATGCTTATTTCTCCGCGGGCATGGCCGAGGAACTGCTGAACGCGCTGGCCCGAGTGCCGGATCTGAAAGTCGCCGGTCGCGCCTCCTCGTTCTATTACGGCAGCCACAATGCCGACCTGCGCACGATCGGCAAGGCATTGAACGTCGCCAACGTGCTGGAAGGTTCGGTGCGCAGCCAGGGCGATGCGGTGCGTATCAGCGTGCAACTGATCCGCACCAGCGATGGCTTCGAGGTGTGGTCGCAGAGCTACGACGGCGACATGCGGAACATCTTCGACGTGCAGGAGCGCATCGCGCGCGCGATCACCGATCATCTGCAAGTGGTGCTGGCCGGCGGCGCGAACGCGCGGCTGGTGCCGGTGGCGACCACCAGTACGGAGGGCTATGCGGATTTCGTCACCGCACAGGCGCTGGTCAACAAGCGCGTCGGCGACAGCCTGCCGCGCGCGATCGAGTTGTTGCAGAAAGCCACCACGCTCGATCCGAGATTCGCGCGCGCACTGTCCAAGCTCGCGGTCGCGTATTCGGTATTGCCGCAATACACGGGTGCCAACTGGAGAGAAAGTTGGAAAGCATCGGACGATGCCGCACATCGCGCACTCGCGCTCGACCCGGAAGATGCGGAAGCCTACGCGGCGCTCAGCTATAACCAGTTCTCGCAGCGGCATTACGTGGCGATGGTCGAGCCGATGCAGCATGCGCTGGCTCTGGCTCCAGACAATTCAGCAGTGAACTACTGGGCGGCCAATGAACTGGCCGCGATGGGACGCTCCCGTGCGGCCGAAGCGCGGATTGATGCGGCGCTGGTGAATGATCCGGCCAATCCGTTGCTGCTGTTCTACAAAAGCATGTTGCGCTGGCGCGAAGGGGATCAAGCCGGCACACTGGCCTACATCCATCGCGGCGGCGTGGCGAATTCGGCATTCGGCGCGTTGATGCTGGGGTTCTACGATGCCGCGCATGGCGACCTGCAGGCTTCCGCGCGGGACTTCACAGACTCCACCAGCAAGATGGGCACGAAGATTTCTCGCGCGGATTTGCAGCGGATCTATCTCGGCACATACGGCGATGCCGCGCGGCGCCAGACCGCGTTGCAGATCGTCGCCGCGCACGCCGACGACAACTGGGCGCCGACCATGCTGCTGCAGCTCGGCGCACCGGCGCGTTCATTCGATTTGTATGAGCGCGGCCACAGCGGCCTGTCCGATGCCTATTTGAACTGGCTGTGGCAGCCGGAACCCTGGTCGCGCAAGGCGCGCCGCGATCCCGCCTTCCCGGGCTTCGCGCAACGCATCGGCATGATTGATTACTGGAAACGCTACGGCTGGCCGGATTTGTGCCAACCTGCGCCAGCCATGGGAGCGAGTGCATTCGTTTGTCAATAAAGGGGATCAACCGTGAAATGATCAGGATCGTTCCGCTGACATTGATCGGTTGTGCGGCGATGTAGCGGTGCCATATCAGTACAAATGCCATATCACAGGCGTCGCTTGTCCACCGTGCCATCCTCACCCATACTTTCATTTGAACAGTCGTGAACCGCAAGAGGCTCGGCATGAAAGCGCTTCTCCCCCTGATCTTGCTGATGGCGACATCGCCCTTCGGCGTACTCGCTGCGTCCGCGCCATTACCGCCGCAAGCAGTGATAAGGATTCCCGGTGGTGCACACGGCATCGGTTTCGACGACATCGGCTACTCCGGCAAGCTTGACCGCATCACGATCCCGGCTGGCACGACGGGCAATCTGGTACTGATGGATCCGGTGACGCACGCGCTTACCATCATCCCGGATGTGAGCACTCCCCCGAAAGTCAAATCATTTCGTGAAGGCACCACGTCCGCGATTTACGCCGAAGGCTACCTGTTTGCGAGCGATCACGATCCGACTGAAATCGTGACGATCAATCCGCGAACGCATGCTGTGATCGGGCGCACCAAGCTCGAGAGCGGCCCGGACTACATTCGCTACGTTGCGCGGACCCACGAAATCTGGGTGACCGAACCCGGCAAGGCGCAGATCCAGGTCTTCAAGCTCGCCGTTGACCCCAAGCCCGTGCTGACCCCGGAAACGGTTATTCGTGTTGCTGGCGGCCCAGAATCGCTGGAGATCGACGACCAACGCAACCGGGCCTATTCGAATCTGTGGAAGAACAAGACGGTGGAGATGGAACTGACCACGCACCAGGTACTGGCGGAGTGGCCGAACACCTGC
>JBOHYV010000114.1:0-7247 GCA_050738135.1 Rhodanobacteraceae bacterium
CCGGTTCGTCGCGGCGGCCGGCGTGCATGATTTCCGGAATCACCTCGCGTTCCAGCGCCTCGAAAGATTCCCGGTCGCGGAAGAAATTGGTGACGCCGATCAGCATGTCGTCCAGCAGCGCCCCCGCTTCCTCCGGGTGCTCCCTTAGAAAATCCCGGTAGGTCGGCAGGGTCGGTTGCACGTTCACCTGCATGCGCCGCTCGATCCGGCGCAGCACGGTGGCGCGCTTGTAGTAGCGAAAGTCGTGGCCAGAGCGGACCGCCAGCGTCTCCAGGATTTCGCGCAGGGCCCGCTCGGCCGCATCGCTCTCGTCCGTTGGCGTCTGCAGGATCGGCGCCTCGGCGTCGGCGGGTTCGGGCAACCGGATCTCGCGCGGCGTTCTTCCACCACTCGATCAGCTTGTCGGGCATGTCCGCGACCGGCAGCACGAAATCGATCTTGGAATTCGCGATCGCGCTGCGCGGCATGTCGTCGTATTCGGCGTCATCCGGCGACTGCACGAAGGTCACCCCACCCTGCTCCTCGATGCGCGCGATGCCGACCGCGCCGTCCGCACCGGTGCCGGACAGCACAATCCCCACCGCTTTGCTCTGGTGGGTGTCGGCCAGCGTGCGGAAGAACAGGTCGATGGCGACGTGATGGCCGCGCGGCCGGCGCGCTTCCCTCACGCACAGGTGGCCATCACTCATCGTGAGATCCTGGTTGGGCGAAATCACGTAGCGGTGACGTGATCCGGCTCCAGCAGGGTCGCCTCCGTCACCTGCTGCACCGGCATCCGGCTCGCGGTCTGCAATACCTTGTCGGCAATGCTTTCGTGCTTGGGTGACAGATGCAGGATCACCACGAAGGCGAGTCCGGATTTCTTCGGCATCCCCTGCAGGAACAGCTTGAGCGCGGTCAAGCCACCGGCCGAGGCGCCGAGGCCCACGACCGGGAACGTGAGATCGCCGCGCTCGCGGGTAGTCGGGTTGTGCGGAACGCCGGTTTCGTGGTCGGTTTTCTCGTCGTTCACACGCTCGCTCCATGCAAGCGCCCGTCATGCGCCGACTGTGGTAAACCACAAGTTATGCAGCCCCGCATTGAAAACCGTGCCCGGCGACGCAATTCCAGACCCCCCCACCGGCGGTGCATGGTTCTGCCACGTGCTGCCGCGCGAACAACTTTTCATCGTCATTCCGGGGCCCGCGCCGGCACGGCCGGTGTGGGAACCCGGAATCCAGCTTGCGCCGGCCGGCCACACAAAGCTGATCCCGGGTTCGGGCTGCCATCAAGCCGCAGACCGCCAGAAATTGCCACGGTTGCCACGAGAGCATTTGCATGAACAGCTGGCTGGATTGGTTACCCGGGCGACGTCCGCCGCCCCCGATCGGCGATGCGTTGTGGCGCGATGGCGTAGCCGCGTGCCCGCTGGCGCAACGGCTGTCCACGGATGATCGCCAACGCTTGCGGCTGCTGGCCGCCCGATTCCTGCAGCGCAAACGCTTCCACCCGATCGAGATGGAGCTGGATCCGCTGCAGCGATTGCTGGTCGCACTGCAAGCCTGCGTGCCGGTGCTGCACCTGGGCTTCCGCGTGTTGCGCGGCTGGCAGGGCGTCGTGATGTACCCCGGCGAATTCAAGGTCCGCCACAGCCATCACGATGCCGCCACCGGCGTCATCACCGAGCGTGAACAGGTGTTGGCAGGCGAAGCCTGGCATATCGGGCCGCTGGTGCTTTCATGGGCCAACGTGCAGCAGGATCTCCTGAACCCCTGGGGCGGGTTCAACGTGGTCGTGCACGAAATCGCGCACAAGCTGGACATGCTCGACGGACCGCCCGACGGCGTGCCACCGCTGCCGCGCGGCATCCGTTGGCGCCACTGGATCGACACCTTTCAGCGCGCCTACGACGATCTTTCCGCAGGAATTCATCGCGGCGATGCCACGTTGATCGACCCGTACGCAGCCACCAATCCCGGCGAATATTTCGCGGTGGTCAGCGAATTGCACTTCTCCGATCCGGCACGTCTGGAGCGCGCGGAGCCCGAAGTCGCCGCTTTGCTCGAGAGTTACTACGGCCCGTCGCCTGCGCCGTCCTCATTCTCCCTTCTCCCTTCGGGAGAAGGGACGTGAAACGCTGATGAGGGTTCGGCTTCGGACGATGCATCACGCAAGACCCGAACCCTCACCCGCCCACGCCCCTTACGGGGCATCCTCTCCCGAGGGGAGAGGGGTTCACATCTTTCATTTCCATGCTCAAGTGTCGGTTCAGCCCCTCAGCCACTTCGCCGCGTCGAGCGCGAAATAGGTGAGGATCGCGTCGGCGCCGGCGCGCTTGATCGACAACAGGGCTTCCAGCGCGCAGGCCTGCTCGTCGATCCAGCCGTTGGCGCCCGCTGCTTTCAACATCGCGTATTCGCCCGAGACCTGGTACACGAAGGTCGGCGCGCCGAAGCGCTCCTTCACCCGGCGCACGATGTCGAGGTACGGCAGGCCGGGCTTCACCATCACCGCGTCGGCGCCTTCTTCGAGATCGAGCTGCACCTCGCGCAGGGCCTCGTCGGAATTGCCGACGTCCATTTGATAGGTGTGCTTGGACCCGGCGCCGAGGCTGGCCGCCGAACCTACCGCATCACGGAACGGGCCGTAGAAGCTGGACGCGTATTTCGCCGAATAGGCGAGGATCCGGGTATGGATAAGGCCTTCCGCCTCCAGCGCCTCGCGGATCGCGCCGATGCGGCCGTCCATCATGTCCGAGGGGGCAACGAAATCGGTGCCGGCACGCGCCTGCGACAGTGCCTGTTTCACCAGCACCGCGACCGTTTCGTCGTTCAGGATGTAACCGGAGTCGTCGATCAGGCCGTCCTGGCCGTGGCTGGTGAACGGGTCCAGTGCGTCATCGCAGATCACCCCGAGATCGGGGAAATGCGACTTCAGGGCCCGCACCGCACGCTGCACGAGACCATCGTCCTTCCACGCTTCGCGACCATCGGCGGTTTTCTTGTCGTCGTTCAGGTGCGGAAACAGCGCCAGCGCGGGCACGCCGAGCTGCTGCGCCTCCGCGGCCACCTTCAGCAGCGCGTCGATGGAAAGCCGCGCCACACCCGGCATCGAGGGCACGTCGTCGCGCATTTCGCCCGAGCCTTCCTGCACGAATACCGGCAGGATCAGGTCGGACGCGGTCAACACGGTTTCGCGCATCAGGGCGCGCGAGAAGGGATCGCGGCGCATGCGCCGCATGCGGGTGGCGGGATAGCTCATCGCGATGGTCCCACGTTGCCTCGAATCATGCATTGTAACGAGCGATGGCGTCGCGGGCCGCCCAGACAGGGCAGCATTGGTGACCAATCAGGGCATGAAGCTCGCGGCCATGGGCGGCGGCTTGCACGCCGCTCTGACGTCGGCGGGCTTGGGGCACCACCCATTCGCCTGCCCGTTGCGTGATCCAGCCAGCAGAACCGATCACGCGCCGGCCCCTTGCGTGACGCCGGTTCCGCTATGGCCAACATCTGGCACAAATCCTGCTGCTATTGATTCGATGAATCGACGCAAGATCCGGCATCCGCGGCACTTCCCGCTCACGTCCAAGTCAGACACTTGCAGTTAAAATGCAGTTAATGCACAATCAAGTCTGGATGATGCGTGGTGTTTCAAAGGCAAACCCTGCAAACTGACCACAATCCATTGAAATCACAATGACTTCAGTACTGGCCACCGCTCTGATCCTCGTGTTGCTCGCGATTGTAGGCATGCTGAGCATCAAGCACATTCCGGAAGGTCAGGTCTATACACTGCGCCGCCTGGGCAAACCGGCCGGCACCTTGGCGGCGGGCACGCATCTGGTGGTTCCGCTGATCGAACGCATCGCCCACAAGATCAGCATCACCGGCTATACCCTTGCGGTGGATGAGCGCATGGATCCCGAAACGATCGCCGCGCACACGCTGCGGGGACGTATCTGGTGGCAGGTGCTGGACCCCGAACGCGCCGATTCCGTGATCGACCGCGCCAACGACTTGATCCGCCTGCGCCTGCGTGACGCGGTGGAAGGCAGCGATCCCGCGGATCAGGATCTTCGCTTGCGCAATCTGCGCATCAAACAAACCTTGAATGGCAGCCTCCGCGATCGCGGCGTGTTGGTAACGAGGGTCGAGCTCGACCTCGCCGCCTGAAGCCGGACAGCCAGGGAGAAACGGTGAGCCCGCACTATGCGGGCTCCTGTTTTATTGAACACGTTTTCGGCAGCATCATTCGGGTTATCCCTCTTCCCCCGGGAGAGGGTGCCCCGAAGGGGCGGGTGAGGGTACGCGCTCGCGTAACATGGGCGACTGCCGAACCGGGGCTTATTTGTGCGATCGTCCCTGATCGCAGTTTCGGCGGATAGACTGAGCGACGGCCGCCTTCCCGGTTCTTGCAGACCAGAACGGCCTTCCTTGGCCTGACTTTCCACAACAGCCGCTTCGGGTGGGCGCTGGTACACGCAATCACATGGAACTTGCGCGCCGCCTCGTCGATGGCCTTGCCGCAATGCAGCTTGCGTTGCCAGATAGCGCGCAGGAAAAGTTGCTGGCGTACCTCGACTTGCTGGCGAAGTGGAACCGCGCGTACAACCTGACCGCGGTGCGCGATCCGGGTGAAATGGTGTCGAGACACCTGCTGGATTCGCTGGCAGCGCTGCCGTATCTGCACGGCGAAACGCTGGCTGACCTCGGCAGCGGCGCGGGCCTGCCCGGCATTCCGCTCGCGATCGCACGACCGGACATCCATGTGACGCTGATCGAAAGCACCGGCAAGAAGGCGCGATTCCTGCACGAAGCCGTACGCAGCCTGCCGCTCGAAAATGTCACGGTGGAACAGGCGCGCGTGCAGGGCGTGACCGGCGCGTTCGACACGATCATCGCGCGCGCCTTCGCCAGCCTTGCCGACATGCTGGCCGCGGGCGGGCATCTGCTGGCCCTCGGGGGTCGCTGGCTGGCCTTGAAAGGCCACGTGGAACCCGGCGAGATCATGGCCATTCCGTCCGCGTTTTGCGTCGTGGCCGTGCACCCGCTCCGGATACCGGGCAGCACCGCCGAACGCTGCGTGATCGAACTGGCGCGAATCTGACTATGCGATCGTCCCTGATCGCCGCTTCGTCGGAGCCGGCGGTCACAAAAGTTCCGGCAAGCAACCATCCGTGGCGCCTGGCACCGGCCCGGCCGTCCTTGGCCGGTCGCTTGGCCGGGCACGCGATGCCACTGGCATCGCGTAAGCGCCCGTCCTCGCCCTGATTTTTCACAACAGCCGCTTCGAACGGAGGCCATTCCGATGCTACGCTAGGCGATCCTCAGGGTTACCATCGCGATCCATGACGCGCATCATCGCCATCGCCAATCAGAAGGGCGGCGTCGGCAAAACCACCACGGCCGTGAACCTGGCCGCCGCGCTGGCGGAGACCAAACGCCGCATCCTGCTGGTGGACCTGGATCCGCAAGGCAACGCCACGTCATCGTCAGGTGTGGACAAGCGCGCGGCCAAGCCCAACGGTTGCGAAGTATTGCTGGAAGAGGCGCCCATCGAAGCGGCCATCGTCACCACCGAAGCCGGCTTCGATCTGCTGCCCGGCAGCCGCGACCTGACCGCCGCCGAGCTGAAACTGACCGACGCGATCGCGCGCGAATCGCGGCTCAAGGAACAATTGGCCAAACTGGGCGACCGCTACGACATTGTCCTGATCGATTGCCCGCCCTCGCTGCACCTGTTGACGCTGAACGCGCTGGCCGCGGCGCACAGCGTGCTGATTCCCGTGCAGTGCGAGTCGATGGCGCTGGAGGGCCTGACCGATCTGCTGGACACCATCAGGGCGGTGCGCATGCGCCTGAATCCGACGCTGGAGGTCGAGGGCCTGCTGCGCACGATGTTCGACGTGCGCACCGCGCTCGGCAACGACGTGTCGAGCGAACTCACGCGCCATTTCGGCGACAAGGTGCTGCGCTCGGTGGTGCCGCGCAACGTGCGCCTCGCCGAAGCACCCAGCCACGGCAAGCCCATCAACCTGTACGACCGGGAATCCCGCGGCGCGATCGCCTATCTGGGATTGGCGGGTGAAATGATCCGCCGTGTGGGCGCCGCCAGCGTTCCACCGCCCGGACAAACCAACCCACTCATGAAGGTGTCGGCATGAGCGCCACCAAACGGCGGGGACTCGGTTCCCGCGACCTTGACGTGCTGCTCGGCACGGCTGAAATCGAGAGCGCCGGGGAATCCGGCGATACCCTGAGCACGCTCGCGGTCGACTCGATTCGGCCCGGCCAGTACCAGCCGCGCCGCCATTTCGACGAGGCGGGGCTGGATGAGCTGGCCGCTTCGATCAAGGCCCAGGGCCTGATCCAGCCCATCGTGGTGCGGGAACTCGGCCGCGGGCAATACGAACTCGTCGCCGGCGAACGCCGCTGGCGCGCGGCGAAGAAGGCCGGCCTCGGGGAAATTGCCGCGGTGGTGCGCGACATCCCCCCCCAATCGGCGTTGGCGGTCGCATTGATCGAAAACATCCAGCGCGAGGAGCTGACCGCGCTCGAAGAAGCGCACGCGCTGCGTCGCCTGATCGACGAATTCCACTTGAGCCAGCAACAGGCCGCCGACGCGGTGGGACGCTCGCGCGCAGCGGTCACGAACCTGCTGCGCCTGCTGGAGCTGCCGGAGGTCATCCGCGAATTGCTGGACGACGGCAGCATCGAAATGGGTCATGCGCGCGCGCTGCTGACCTTGCCCGCGCCGCGTGCGATCGCGCTGGCCGAAAAGGCTGCCGACAAGGGTTGGTCGGTGCGCGAGCTGGAGCAGGCTGTACGCCTGGCCCAACTGCCGAAGTCGAACGGCAAGGGCAAATCGCGCCAAGTCGATCCCGACGTCGCCGCGTTGGAGCGCGAGCTGTCCGATGCGCTCGGCACCCGGGTCGAGATTGCGCACGGGCGCGGCGGGCGTGGCAAGCTGACCATCCGCTATCACAGTGCGGACGAGCTGGAAGGGATCCTCGAAAAACTGCGTTGAAGCCTGACGCGCTCATGCTATCCCGTAAGCCGCACGCTCCTGCAACGGTCATCTCGGATGTGAACCTTCGACAACGCCAGTTCGACGCCCTCGTGCGCGCGCATGCGGTCGACCTCTACCGCTTCGCCTGCTGGCTGTGTGGCGACCCCGTGCGCGCGGAAGACCTGGTCCAGGAGACGATGCTGCGGGCCTGGCGGGCGCTGGATTCGCTGCACGACGCCGCGGCGGCCAAACCGTGGCTG
>JBOHYV010000115.1:0-7120 GCA_050738135.1 Rhodanobacteraceae bacterium
TGTTGAAGCCGATCAGCAACGCGAACAGCACCGCCACCACGACGATCACGATGATCAGGCGCTTGCGCAGTCTGGGACGCGCGGAAGTTGCGTATGTGCTCATGGAACCGCCTCGTTTTTTGCGCCGACTTTTGGCGCGTTCCGGGATCGCGAATACCCAGTGCTCATGCCTCTCCCTTCGGGAGAAGGTGCCCGAAGGGGCGGGTGAGGGCACGCGTTCGCGTGGCCTCGCCGATTTTTGACCACGCTGCACCGCGTGGCCGAACCTCATCCGACGCTGCGCGCAAAAGAAACGGCAGCGTTTCACGCTCCTTCTCCCGGAGGGAGACGGAAAAAGCTATTGCTTCGCTGCAACCTTCGCGGCGCCTCGCCAACCACCGCCCAGCGCGGCGTACAACGCCGCGGTATCGGCGAGGCGCGAGGTGCGCGCGGAGATTTCGGCGATGCGGGCCTGCTGGAACTGGCGCTCGGCCGACAACAGCGTCAGGTAGTCGACAGCGCCGACGCGGTACTGCGTACGGGTCAGCGACAGCAACTTCCGGGCATCCTGTTCGGAGGTGCTTTGCGCCTTCAGCGAGTCGGCATCGTAATCCAGCGCCTGCAGTGAATCGGCGACATTCTGGAACGCGACCAGCACGGTCTGTCGCCAGTTCGCCAACGCCGCATCCATGCCGGCCTCGGCGGCGCGTTTCTGGTGCCGCAACTGGCCACCGTGGAACAACGGCTGCAGCAATCCGAGTCCCAGCGACCAACCGCCGGTTCCGGCGGCGAGCAGGCTCGACCAGGTGAGCGACTGGCTGCTGGCGCTGCCGCTCAGGGTGATCTCCGGCAGCATGTCGGCGGTGGCGACGCCGACCGCGGCGGTTGCGGCGTGCAACTGGGCCGAGGCCGCGCGGATGTCGGGCCGCTGCGCAACCACCGTGGACGGCAGGCTCACCGGAATGTCGGTGGGCAGCGTGACCCCGGCCAGCGTCACCGGCTGCAACCTGAGCTGCGCGGGGGTGACGCCGAGGTAAGTCGCGAGCTGGTTCTGCGTGGCTGCAAGCTGCTTTTCCAGCGGCGGCAGGGTCGCCGCCGTTGCGGCAAGCTGCGAGCGCACCGCGAGGGTGTCGCCCAGCGACTTGGCGCCGATCGCCTGTTGCTTCTGCGCGATGTCGAGTTCCTGCCGGAGCGACGCGACGATCTGGCGCGTCGCTTTCACCTGCTCGCGCAGCGAGGCTTCCTGCAACGAGGCGGTAACGACGTTCGCCGCCAGCGCCAGATACGTCGCATCGAGCTGCGCGCGCTGCACGTCGGCCTGGGCTTCCTGCGCCTCGATGCCACGGCGCACGCCGCCGAAAACATCGAACACGTAGCCGACGCTGACCCCGGCGTTGTAGACGGTGTAGGGACCGATGGCCTGGCCGATGCCGCTCTGGGCAGCGGACTGTTTGGCACGCGTTGCACCGACATTCGCATCCAGCGAGGGAAACAGGCCACCGCGCGCGGCCTTGGCTGTTTCCTCGGCCTGGCGCAGCGTGGCCCTGGCCCCGTCGATCGACGGGCTGTGCCGGAATGCCTGTTGCACGCGGCGATCCAGTTCCGCATTGCCGAACGTGGTCCACCAGCGCTGCGGAACCTTTTCGCCTTCGAGGAAACGCTGCGCATCACCACCCGCTGTATTCGCGGAAGCCGTGGCCTTGGGCAACGGCGTTGCCGTGTAGCGATCGACATCGGGCGAGGCCGGCTCGCGGAAATTCGGGCCCACGGCACAACCGGCCACTGCAAATACAGTCACCACCACCGCGATCCGCCGGATGGCGGATGTCAATTGGATCATCGGGTACGTCATTCAGGCTGGAATCGGTCTGATGCACGCTGCGGTGCGACGGAGTTCATATATAACTAAACCGGCGAGTATTGTATTTGTGGCAGATGGATTGTGCAAGCGCGCGATCGGCCACGAAAGAGCTGGATGTCATGGATTCGCGGATGACAGTTGTCATGCGTCACCCGCCGCGGGATCGTGCATCAACGACGAACGAGCCGCACGCCATTCGACAACAGCCGCCATTCAATATCCCGTTCAATGAAGCTGCGGTGAAAAGTCGGGCCAGGAAACTCCTGGCCTTGATGGCGGGTTTGGTCGTTCTGATCACACGTGATGCGGAACCGCCACCGCCGATCACGGAAACCGACAACGCATTGGTCAGGGAGGATCACGCAGCAAGTGAGCTTCGGCCAGGTACTCCCGGCTCTGCATCTCGAACAGCCGGCTTTCGACACGCGCGAAATCACCGCGCAACCGCTTGCCGTCGTACAACTCCACGATGGACGTCTGGGCGGTGACGGCAAGCTTGACGCGGCGGTCGTACAACTCGTCGATCAGGTGCACGAAGCGTTGTGCGGCATCCTCGTTGAACGGCGTGAATTGCGGCAGGCGCGAAATCAGGACGGCGGGGTATGTCTGTGCGAGTTCGATGTAATCGGCCGATCCCGATGGCACCTCGCACAGTGCCTGAAAGTCGAACCATGCGGCCTGCGCGCACGCGCGGCGTACCCGGAAGGCGCGGTCATTGACCCGCAACTCGCCGCCGTCCTGCACCGGTCCCTGCGCCAGTTCATCGAATAGGCGCGCCAGCGCGGCTTCGGCGTGCGCGCTGTCGGGCGTCAGGTACACCGGCGCGCGGGTCAATGCGCGGAGTCGCCAGTCGTGCGGCGAGGCCAGTTCCAGCACCTCGCAATGTTGTTCGAGCAATGCAATCGCAGGCATGAAGCGCTCACGTTGCAAACCGCCCCTGTAAAGATCGCGCGGGGACGTGTTGGAGGTCGCCACCAGCACGACTCCTTGATCGACGAGCGCATGCAACAGGCCGTCGAGGAGCATCGCGTCGCCGATGTCGGTGACCATGAATTCGTCGAGGCACAGCACCCGTGTGCGCGCGGCGATGCGCCGTGCAACCCGCGGCAACGGATTGCGCACCTCGCCGAGTTCCCGCAAGCCGGCGTGCACGTCCAGCATGAAGCGGTGAAAGTGCTCGCGCAGCGCGATACTGCCAGGCAGCGAGGCGACAAATTGATCCATCAGCATGGTCTTGCCGCGACCCACCGCACCCCACAGATACAGGCCGCGGGCTCCCTCGGCGCTGCCCGCCAGGTGCGCTCGCAGGCGCGCGATGAAGCCGGGCGGCGGCGCCAGCAACGCCGCGTGGATTCGGTCAAACGCACCCAGCACCGCGCGTTGTGCGGGATCGTCCCGCCATCTGCCGGTCGCTACCCCGTGCGCGTAATGCGTGGAAGGCGAATCAATACCCTCAGGCATCCAGTGGGTCCGTGGCCAACGCGTTGAAACCGTCGCGCGTGCAGTGCAGGAACACGAGACGGCAGGTCATTTTGATTGAAGTCCGGTCGAAGCGGCTGTCGGGGCAAGTCAGGCCACGGAGTTCCTGGCCATGGACCGCGGCTTTGAAGGCCGTTCCTCTGCACTCCACGACCTTGAGACAGTTCCGAAAATCAGCCATCCTGCGAGGCAGCGATCAGGGATGATCGCGCGTCAATGGTGGCAGCCAGGCGCGAACCGCATTCTTCACGACGCCACGCAGATCCATCAACCGCCGGTGGAAGAAGTGTCCTGTCGTGGGCATGCGAACCAGGGTGGGAGCCGGATCCAGCGTCGCGACCCAATCGAACACGCGTTGCGGATCGACCACCTCGTCTTCCTCGCCCTGCACCACCAGCCACGGGCTGGTCGGCATCGCCAGCTCGGCGAATTCATAGCGGTCGACCGGCGGCGCCACCGTGATCAGTGCATTGGCGCCCAGCGAGCGCGCGCAGCGCAGCGCGATGTAACTGCCGAACGAAAACCCTGCCAGCCACAGCGCGTCGGCGCGCTGCACGTCGCGCACCCATTGGGTCACCGCCACCAGGTCGCCGCTTTCTCCGTCGCCGTTGTCGAACGCGCCGACGGACGCCCCGACGCCGCGGAAATTGAAGCGCACCGTCGCGAGTCCGGATTCACGCAACGAGCGCTCCAGCATCGTCACCACCTTGTTGCGCATCGTGCCGCCCTGCTGCGGGTTCGGATGGCAGATCACCACCGTTCCGGCGCGGGCATGGCCCGATTCCGGCACCGCGGTCGCCACCTCCAGGGTGCCGGCAGGGCCGGACAGCGCAAACGTGGCGGAGGTGTCTGGAAAGCCGGCCGGGGCCGGCGGCAAGTCATCGCTCATGGGAGGATGATAATTGATATTGCGATCATCCCGGTTCGCCGTATCACATGCCTCCAGGCAACCCCGGGGTTTCTCGGCCCACCCCATCAGAACGGCCTTCCATGGCCTGACTTTTCACCATAGCCCATGAATCATCTTGCCCATGCCCTGCTCTCTGATCCAGGCGGCGACGAGTTCGCGCTGGGCAGCGCGCTGGGCGATTTCGTGCGGGGGCACCCCGATCCTGAATGGCCCGCGGCGCGGCGGGCCGGCCTGCGCTTCCACCGCGCGATCGACCACTACACCGATGCGCATCCCGAAGTCGTTGCCGCGCGCAACCTGTTCGTGGCGCCAATGCGCCGCTACGCGGGCATCGTGCTGGACGTGTGGTTCGATCACTTGCTCGTGCAAGAGTGGGATCACTGCAATACGGACGAACCGCTGACAAGTTTCGCGCGACGCTGGCTGATGCTGCTGGACACGCGCGCCACGGAATTGCCGGAATCGCTGCGCGCATTCCTGCAATGGATGCACACCCACGGACTGCCCGCGGCCTACGCCGATGAGGCCACCCTCGACGGGGTCTTCCACGCACTGGCGCGGCGCCTCTGCCGGCCCTCGCCGGTCGGCGACGCCCTACCCGCCCTGCACGCCCACGCCGGTGCGTTGCAGCTTCACTTCGATGCGTTCTTTCCGGACCTGATGGCGCACGCGCGCGAGTTGCGCCACGATTTGCTGCCGTGACGCGTACGCGTAGGGCGGACACCGTCCGCCGGGTCGTGGGCACCGTCCGCTACGTCGTCATAGTCGCCGGGCATTGCCCGCCCTACCGTCGACCAGCGATCACGGGGACGATCGCACAGTCATGCATGATCGCCAAGCAAAACCGGCAGCGGGCAGCCCAGCACCGCGCAAACCACGCGCAGCATTTCCGACTCGGCGACCGTCACCTTGCCGTCGGCCGCGATCGCGCGGGTCAGTGCGCGCACAACCAACTGCTTGCCTTCCGGAGTCACGCGTGCCAATGCAGCCAGCGCGCGATCCAGCGCCGGCTGCCAGTCTTCGGGAAGCGCATACAGGATCGAAGCGCCCGGCAATGCATCCTGCATCGCGGCCTCGAAGGCGCGTTGGGCAGTGTCCTCGTCGTCGTTCCCGAAATGCGCCAGTAGGGCGGCGAGGTCACGCAGTTCGTCCTGCGCAGCCGCCAGCTTGAGCGTGCCCGGTTTGAAACTGGCCGAGGGATCCAGCGCCGCAACCACCTGCGCCTGCACCAGTTTGGCAAGACAATACTCGTCGAGATCCACCCGGCCGTCGGCGTGTATCAGGGCATCGAGCGTCTCCACGCAGCGGCCGATTTCGGGGCGCGGCCGGCGTTTCAGCGCGGGAAACGCCAGTTGCGCCAGCGGCAGGCGCAGCATGGGGTGCAGATCGGTCATCTGCGCCGCGAGGCTCTGCGCCGCGCTGGCGAGCGCGGTGTCGAATGCCTTCGCGACGATCTGCACCTGCCGCGACTCCAGGTCGGGCTGTCCGGACATCGCCAACGCAAACAGCACCGCGAGCGCGCCGCGCGGATCGCGGGCGGCCGCGGACAGTGCAGCCGGAACGTGGGCGTGCAGTTGCGTTGCGGCCTGGTAGTCGTGGGTGCCGGGCGACGCCACCTGCGCGGCGACGGCCGCCGCGGTAATCGCAAGTTCCGCGCCGGCCGCAGGCACGACGCCACCGATCGGCCCCGGCTGTGCGGCGCCGCCCGATGGCGTGCTGCGGATATCCACATCGCCGTCGGCGCGGGCAAACTCATGCGCCGCCTGCTCCCACGGGTGGGCCGCATGCACTTCGATCGAATCCGGGTCGCCGCCGGAAGCCACCCACTGCTTGATATAGGCGTCCAGTTCCTCGGGCTTGAAACCGGGTTCCAGCGCCTTGATGCGTTTGAAGATCGGCGGGTGGGTGGCGAACCAGGAGGTACGTTCGGCGTCGCCGAACAGCATGTGACGCACCTCATCGCGGCGCGGGTTCTGCAGGGCCGAGCCCTCGGTTATCACCGCAATCTTCTTGAGGGCACCTGCGATGCCGGAAGTCTGGCGGGTAAACTGCACCGCCGAGGCGTCGGCCAACGATTCGCGCTCGCGCGATACCGCGGCCTGGATCAGCCGCCCGAAGAACACCCCGATCGCGCCAATCGCAAGCAGCGCAAGCCCGAACAACGCCGTGTTGCCGCTGCTGCCGCCGCCGCGACGCCGGTTGCCGACGCCGAAAAAGCCGCCCCACATGATGAAGCGCCCGACCACCCACAGGGCCATGATCCCGAACAAAAGACCCATCAGGCGGATGTTGAGGCGCATGTCGCCGTTCAACACGTGGCTGAATTCGTGCGCGATCACGCCCTGCAATTCGTCGCGGCTCAACGCATCGAGGCAGCCCTGCGTCACGCACACCGCGGCGTCGCTGGGCGTATAGCCGGCGGCGAACGCGTTGATCGCGGGCTCGTTCTGCATCACGTAGATCTCGGGCACCGGCACGCTCGAGGCGATCGCGATTTCCTCGACCACGTTGCGCAGGCGCTGCCATTGCGGATTGGTGGTGTCTGCGGGCACCTCCACCGCGTCCATCTCGCGTGCCACCTGGGCGCCACCGCCTGCGAGGCTGGTGATGCGATACAACGAGCACAGGCCGATCACCGCAACCACCGCGATCGCGATCCCGATCAACGGCAGCGGACGCAGGCCGACGCCAAGAAAGAACGCGCAAACCACATCGACCGCAACCACGATCGCCAGTACGGCCAGGCAGAACAACAACACCAGCGTGTGGCTGGAACGGCGGATCCGGGTTTGTCGGGCAAAAAAATCCATGGCCATCCGGGAATCGGGAAAGCTGATGTCGCAGGCCGTTATTCTGCCGCGACGCTCCGCGCAAGGCGGCTGTTGTGGAAA
>JBOHYV010000116.1:0-7119 GCA_050738135.1 Rhodanobacteraceae bacterium
CGTTGCCGAAGGTTTCGTACAACCGGGCGAGGCCGTTGTGGGTCATCGCCATGGACATGAGATAGCCCGGGCTCCAGGTGTCGTAGTAACCGTGGGTGAACACGCCCGGCAGACCCAGCCGGGTCAGCTGGCCGACGTTGGTCCAGGCGATCCGATGCATCTCGTCGGCCTGGATCGGATCGATCCACGGGTTGTAGGGGCCGGCTCCGGCGGTGTCGTCGTACAGGAACGCCGCCGGTTCGTGCAGGTCGTGCAACACCTGCGCGTGCCAGTCGAGAAACGTATTCAACACGTTTCGGGAAAGGTTCAACGTCATCGCCATGCCATCGCGATTGTCGTCATGCGCGACGTAGTGGCCCCAATAGATCAGGTCCGGATAGTTTTCCCCCGGATGGGCGCGGTGCCAGTGGTACAGGTCGGCCATGCGATCCCAGCCGTCGACTTGCACGATCGGCGTGATCAGCGTGATCTCGTGTGAGCGGATGTATCGGATGTAGGGCGCGTTGTCGACCGCGAGGCGGTAGGCCAACTCCATCAACGCGGTCGGCGCGCCGGTTTCCACCGAATGGATGGTGCCGGTGATGTAGTAAACCGGCGTCGCCTGCTTGATGACCGCAGCGGCTTTCGCATCACTCATTCCGAGTTTGCGCGGGTCGGCGAGTTCCGCGAGGCGAGCCTTGTCGGCATCCAGGTTCTTCATCAACGATTCGTCGGCGATCGCAACCGCGATCATTTCCTTGCCTTCTCCGGAACGTCCGATGTCGAACACGCGTACCCGTGGCGTGGCCTGGGCCAACTTGCGGAAATAGCGATAGACGGTGCTTGCGTACGGCATCACGCCAGGCGCACCCGCAATGTTGCCGAGCACCGCTTCCGGCGTCGGTACCGTTTTCGACGCGGGCAGGTAATCGGTCAGCTGCGTATTGAAGTCGCGGCGCGTCGTGTACTTCGCGATCCTTGCGGTGTAGGCCTGATCGATCGGTTGATCCGGGTCGCGGGCGTAGGGATTGCCGGTGCCGGCTGCGGCCGTGCCGCAGACCAGCAACACGAGGCAGCCCATGCCGAAACGTCTGACTCTCATGCGCATGCTCCGTTGTGTCGATGCAGGTGGCGGATCCGACCGAGCGCCCCGGACCGGCAGGGTATTGACCGGTCGAACCGCGCTGCTTCGAAGGTCGCGGTCGACCGGAGCGCCATCGGGATCAGTGGCCCGGATGGTAGGTGCAATCGATGTGGAGCGTCACGCGCCGTACGTTTTCGTTGCAGTGGGCCACGAAGATCGCGCTGCACCACAACCCTCCGCGGCCCTCCTTAAACGAAGACAGGCGCCTGCGACCCTACCTTGCCTGCCTTGCACACGCGGCGCCGTCCCGCGGGATGCGACGCGAATCTCCGGGTTGGCCGGGCGATTGGGTACCGCGCCTTTCGGGACATGCAACAGGCGGCACAAGGGCGTAAGGTGGCGGGTCTCGACATCCTGGGGCAGGAGGTGGCGTCATGAATATCCGGGGGCTGGGGGTTACCGTGCTCGTGGCGCTGTGTGGCGTGGCCACGTCGGTTTGGGGCGCGCCGCCGGCAGCGTCCAGCCGTTCGGTCGATTACGCGGACATCGCGGCGCTGCAGCAGCAGATGGCGAGTGCCCGGCTGAACTCGCGGCAGCTGGTTCGCGATTTCATCCAACGCATCGACAAACTCGATCAGGCGGGACCGCGGGTCAATTCGGTGCTGCAATTGAATCCCGATGCGCTGAAGATCGCGGCGCAACGCGACGGTGACCGCAAGTCGGGGACGCACGGTCCGTTGTGGGGCATTCCGATCCTGCTGAAGGCGAACATCGATACCGGCGACAAGATGCCGACCACCGCCGGTTCGCTTGCCCTGCTGGGCGCACCCGCGCCACGCGATGCCACCGTGGCGGCGAAACTGCGCAAGGCGGGCGCGGTGATCCTTGGCAAAACCAATCTGAGTGAGTGGGCCAATTACCGTTCGACCCGTTCCAGCAGCGGCTGGAGCGGACGCGGCGGGTTGACCCGCAATCCGTATGTGCTGGGCCGCACCGCCTGCGGATCGAGTTCGGGCTCGGCGGCAGCGGTCGCCGCGGGCTTCGTGACCGTCGCGATCGGCACCGAGACCAATGGTTCGGTCATCTGCCCATCGGCCGCGAATGGCGTGGTGGGCATCAAGCCGACGGTGGGGCTGGTGAGTCGTGCCGGCATCGTGCCGATCAGCTCGACCCAGGACACCGCCGGGCCGATCGCACGCGACGTGCGCGATGCGGCCATCGTGCTGACCGCAATTGCGGGCAGCGACCCGCGCGATCCGGCGACGAAAGATGCCGACCGGCACGCCACGGATTACACGAAGTTTCTCGATCCCGATGCGTTGAAGGGCAAGCGCATCGGCGTGGTGCGTGGACTTGCGGGCGACAATCCGGAGGTCGAGGCACTGCTGACGAAAACGATCGCGGTGTTGCGCGCGCACGGCGCGACCGTGATCGATCCCGTGAAAATCCCGCACGTCCATGATTATGGAAAGGCCGAGGGGACGGTGCTGCTGTACCAGTTCAAGCACGACATCAACGCTTATCTCGCCACCCGCAAAGGATTGAAGGTGCACTCGCTGGCCGACCTGATCGCTTTCGACAAGGCCCACGCGGCCGAGGAAATGCCGTGGTTCGGACAAGAGTTGTTCACCGAGGCCGAGGCCAAGGGACCGTTGACCGACAAGGCCTACAAGGACGCGCTGCACAAGTTGCAGACCCTCGCGGGTCCCGAGGGCATCGATGCCGCGATGGACGCGCAGCATCTGGATGCGTTGCTCGCCCCCGCGCAGGGCCCGGCGTGGGCGATCGATCTCGTCAATGGCGATGCAGGCGCGCCGTCGGCCTATGGTCCCGCTGCAGTGGCCGGCTATCCGTCCATCACGGTGCCGGCCGGATTCGTGCACGGCCTGCCGATCGGCATGTTGTTCTTCGGGCGCAAGTGGAGCGAACCCGTCTTGATCGGTATTGCTTATGCCTACGAGCAGGCCACCCGCGCGCGTCGCAATCCGGGATTCCTGAAGTCACTGCCGGCGCCGGCCGGGATCAATCCGTGGACCGAAAAATCGAAAGCTTCCGCGCAACCGTCGAAGCAGAAGGTGGCATCGGGTCCGACGATGTAATCGATCGATCACGCTGCCTGCGCGGATCGATTCAATTGGTGCAGAACGGCCTTGGCGGCGCCGGCCGACGAGGCAGGGTTCTGACCGGTGATCAGGTTGTCGGAGGTGACGACGTGCGCCTGCCATTCCGCAGCCTTGGAATAATTGCCGCCGGCTTCCTTCAACATTTCTTCGACCAGGAACGGCACGGAATCGGTGAGGCCGGCGGCGCGTTCCTCGGCGTCGGAAAATCCGGTCACGGCCTTGCCGCGGATCAGCGGCAGGCCGAACGGCCCCAGCGCATTGCGCAACGCTGCCACCCCGTGGCACACCGCGGCGACCGGCTTGCCGGCGGCGTAAATCCTGTCGATGATGAGGCGCGAGTCCTCGTTTTCGGCCAGATCCCATAACGGGCCGTGCCCGCCCGGATAAAACACCGCGTCGAACGTTTCCGCGCTGACATCCGCGAGTTTCCGGGTGTCTGCGAACGCCTGCGTCGCCTCGGCATCCTCGTGAAAACGGCGGGTCGCTTCGGTCTGGCTGTCGGGCTGTTCGCTTTGCGGATCGATCGGCGGCTGCCCGCCGGCGGGCGAGGCCAGCGTGACTTCGGCGCCGGCGTCCTTGAACACGTAGTACGGGGCCGCCAATTCCTCCAGCCACAGGCCGGTTGACCTGCCGGATTCACCCAGCTGCCCGTGCGAGGTCACTACCATCAGAATTTTCATCGCTGCGCTCCACAAGATCCGCGTGCCGCATCGAGGCACCACTTTCACTTTGGGGAGCGCTGGTATCGAATGCAAGGGGAAGGCGTGCGAAACGCCGGGATGTTACGCTGCGCGTAACCTTTCTGACCGGCGACGAAATGAGCCTGATCTCCGTCCCCGTTTCGCATGGTGAGCTGATCGACAAGCTCACCATCCTTGAAATCAAGTCGGAACGCATGTCCGATGCAGCCAAGCTGGCCAACGTGCGCGATGAATTGCAGTTGCTGGGGCAACTGTGGTCGAGCGACGCTGCTTCAGGTACGGACATTGCAGCCGCACGCGCTGAATTGAAGCGGATCAACGAGACGTTGTGGGAAGTCGAGGATGAAATCCGCGTCAAGGAACGCGACCGGGCCTTCGACGCGCGCTTCATCGAACTGGCGCGCGCGGTGTATCACACCAACGACAGACGCGCGGCGATCAAGCGCGCGATCAACCTGAAGCTCGGGTCGCGGTTGGTGGAAGAGAAATCATACCGGGACTACAGCGCGTCGCCCTGAATTATCGGGTTGATCCCGGCGCTGCGCGTTTCGTGTAGCCCGGATGAAGTGAGCGTAGGACGGGCATCGTCCGCCGATCCGTTTCCGCGCGTAGGGCGGGCATCGTCCGCCGATCCGTTTCCGTGCAGCGGACGCGCAGGGCGGGCACCGCCCTCCGATCCGTTTCCGTACGGCGGACGGAGTCCGCCCTACGACGGCGTTGCGTGAACCGAGGCTTCGAGCTTTTCGATCGCGTCATCCACCGTAACGAGGTCCATCACACCCGGGTGTTCGATTTTCGTGCCCCACGGGATTTCCGCCGCCGGTTTGTGCAGGTATTTGCGCGCGGCGTCGTCATAACGGTCCACGCACCAGCGGCGATCGGAATACGGCCCCGAGCGGGCCGGATTGCTGGCGGCGTGCAGGCCCAGCACGCGGGCACCGACCGCATTGGCCATGTGCATGGGACCGGCATCGGGCGTCAACACGATGGACGCACGCCGGTACAGCGCCAGCGCGCGTTTCAGCGTGTCCCTGCCGATCAGGTCCAGCGAGTGCACGTGCATGTGCGCGAGGACCGCATCGCCCAGCGCGCGCTCGGTGGCGGACGGGCCGCCGGTCAGCACCACGCGCATGTGCAAGGCCTGCGCCGCGTGGTCGGCGACCGCGGCATAGCGTTCCGCGTGCCAGCTGCGCAGGGCATGACTGGAAGCTGCGCTGATGAGGAGGGTGGGTTGGTCGTCGCCCGGCCATTGTTCTGCCGCCCAGGCGCGCGCTTCATCGGGAACGGGTATGTCCCAGCGGACTGCGGTCTGCTTCAGACCCAACGGCTCCACGAAACTTCCCATCGCATCCAGTACATGTTCGCCGGTACGCGCCGGGATGCGTTCGCGCACGAACAGGCCGTGCAGGTCCCTGGCACGTGCGCGGTCGTACCCGATCCGGCGATCGGCGTGCACGGCGGCACTCAGGATATTGGCGCGCAAGGCGACCTGCATGTGCAGCAGCGCGTCGAAGCGACGCTCGCCGAGCGCGCGGCGCACCTCGCGGTACCCCGCGAAACCCGCGGTCTTGTCGAAAGCCACGAACTCGACGTCGCCGATGTCGCCGACCAGCTTGCGTTCAAGCTTGCCGATGATCCACGTCAGCCGTGTCGTCGGCCACGCGGCCTGCAGGGTGCGCACCAGCGGCACCACGTGGGTCACGTCGCCCAGTGCAGACGTGCGCAGCAAACACAGGGAGGCAAGGGGTTCGGACATGGGCTTGCTAGACTGGGAATGTGAAGACGCCGACGCATCCAGACTTCGAACGCCGCGCTGTCGACCCGCGCATTGTCGCATCCGGAAACGGCGCGATGGTGTTCGATGCGAATTTGCCGGAATCGCCGACCCCGGCGTGGTTCGATCGCTCCTCGTGGCAGGCGCAAGATCGCATCAGCAACTCGGGAGGCGGTCGCGGCGGCGTCGCGTTTCTGGATACGCCGAACGGCGCATGCGTGTTGAGGCATTACCGGCGCGGCGGCTGGATCGCGCCGATTCTGCACGACCGTTACCTGTGGAGCGGTCGCGCCCGGAGTCGCGGTTTCGCAGAGTTCGGCCTGCTGGCGGAGCTGCGCTTGCGCGGGTTGCCCGTGCCGGCGCCGGTCGCGGCGCGCTACCTGCGGCGCGGCCCCTATTACACCGCCGACCTGATCACGCATGAAATCAAGGATGCGCAGACGTTGGCGGCTGTCATCGAGGCACGGCGTTTCGATGCCGGTTTGGCGGAGCGGGTGGGCGCCCTGGTCGCGATATTTCACGCTGCGGGCGTGGATCATGCCGATCTGAACGCGCACAATATCCTGGTCGCGGAACCGGACCTGTGGTTGATCGATTTCGATCGCGGTGAAATTCGCGCGACGGGTACGGCATGGAAACTGGCCAATCTCGCGCGGCTCAAGCGTTCGTTATTGAAGATCGGCGCATGCGATCATGACGAAACGGCGCTGGATCGGCAGATCTGGACGCCGCTGATGCGCGGTTACGAGCGCACCTTTGGAAGCGGCGGATGAAGAAAACAGCCAACGCAGGCACCGAAACACGGCGCGCGATCGCAGACGCGTGGTCGTTGCACGTGCTCGGAACGGGCGCGGCCAGTGCGGTGGACCTCGGAGCATCGGGCGCCGTACTGGAGCGCGACGGCCGGCCGGCGCTGCTGGTCGATTGCGGGCCCGGCACACTCGAGCATTTCCTGCGCAGCTACGGCATGCTTCCGCGCGCGGTGTTCATCACCCACGGTCACATGGACCATGTCGCCGGCCTGGAGCGCCTGTTCCATGCGGCATGGTTCGATCCTGCGCAGCGCGGCTGCGTCAAGCTGTTCGTCCACGCGAATCTGGTGCCGATCCTGCAGGCGCGCGTGGCCGATTATCCGAACGCGATTGCCGAAGGCGGCGCCAATTTCTGGGAGGGATTCAGGTTGATCCCGGTGTCGCGCGGTTTCTGGCTGGACGGCTGGTGGTTCGATGTGTTCGCGACACGGCACCATGTACCGGGAACGTCATTCGGCATCGCCCTGCGCGGGTGCTTCGCATGGACCGGCGATACCCGCCCGATCCCCGAAACCTTGTCGGCCATCGGCGACGCACGCACCCTGATCGCCCACGACTGCGGGTTGACCGGCAATCCGTCCCACACCGGGGTCGAGGATCTGGAACGCGAATATCCGGCGGATCTGCGCGCGCGGCTGCTGCTGTA
>JBOHYV010000117.1:0-7113 GCA_050738135.1 Rhodanobacteraceae bacterium
GCGCCGACCTCAGGCGTGCACCCGGCGGCAATCGTCGCCGAAGGTGCGAAGATCGATCCCTCCGCAAGCGTAGGCCCCGGCTGCGTGATCGCCGCCCGCGCATCGATCGAAGCCGGCGTCGAGCTGGGGCCTCACTGCCTGATCGGTCCGGATTGCACGGTGGGCGCACAATCGCGCCTTGTCGCCAACGTCACCCTGGTGACCCGCGTCGTGCTGGGCAAGCGCGTCCTGATCCATCCCGGCGCCGTGCTCGGCGCCGACGGTTTCGGTATTGCACGCGGCGAGGACGGCTGGGTCAAGGTGCCGCAACTCGGAGGCGTGCGCGTCGGCGACGACTGCGAGATCGGCGCCAACACCACCATCGACCGCGGCGCACTGGAAGATACGATCCTGGAAGAGGACGTGCGCCTGGACAACCAGATCCAGATCGCGCACAACGTCCGCATCGGTGCGCACAGCGCGCTGGCCGGCTGCGCGGCGGTGGCGGGCAGCGCCAGGATCGGCCGCAACTGCCTGATCGGTGGCGGAGCCGGGGTGCTGGGCCACCTCGACGTTGCCGACGGCGTTACCATCACCGCGATGACCCTCGTGACCCATTCAATCCATGCGCCCGGTGCGTATTCTTCCGGCGCACCGCTGGAGGAAAACCATGCATGGCGACGCAATGCTGCGCGCATGCGCCATCTCGACGACATGGCGCGCCGGATTGCCCAGCTGGAAAAACAAGTGGACGCCTTGACCAAGGAACGCGATCGATGAACGACATTGCAACTTCCGTGACTTTGCCGGTTGATGCCGAGCGGATCGCGGCGATCCTGCCACATCGCTATCCGTTCCTTCTGGTCGACCGCGTCGTCGAGCTGACGGCGGGAAAGCACATCGTCGCGCTCAAGAACGTCACGCTCAACGAACCATTCTTCCAGGGCCACTTTCCCGGTCGCCCGGTGATGCCGGGGGTGCTGATCGTCGAAGCGCTGGCGCAGGCATCCGGCCTGCTGATCGGGCTTTCCGGGAGTTACTCCGAAACGGACCGTCCGATCTTCTACCTCGCCAAGGTGGACAACGCGCGCTTCCTGAAGCCGGTACTGCCGGGCGACCAGTTGCGTCTCGAGGTGGGCCTGAAACGCAAGATCCGTGGCATGGGTATCTTCACCGCGCGCGCCGTGGTCGATGGCAAGGAAGTGGCCACCTGCGACCTGATGTGCGCGGAAAGCAGTCGGTGAACCCGGCACGCGCCAACATCCATCCGAGTGCCGTCATCGATCCCGACGCGAAGCTTGCGGCGGATGTTGTTGTCGGCCCGCTGACCGTGATCGGCGCGGAGGTGGAAATCGGACCGGGCAGCCGTGTCGGCGCGCACGCCCTGATCCAGGGCCCGACCCGGGTCGGACGCAACAATCGCATCGGCGCCTATGCCTCGATCGGCGGAGATCCGCAGGACAAAAAATACAAGGGCGAGCGCAGCGAATTGCACATTGGCGACGGCAACACCTTCCACGAATTCGTCACGGTCAATCGCGGCACCGCCGAAGGCGGCGGGGTCACCCGCATCGGCGACGACAACTGGATCATGGCCTACGTGCATATCGCCCATGACTGCGATATCGGCAGTCACACCATCTTCGCCAACAACGCCACGCTGGGCGGGCATGTGGAAATCGGTGATTGGGTGGTGCTGGGGGGCTTCGCGGGCGTGCACCAGTTTTGCAAGGTAGGCGCCCACGCCTTTGCCGCGATGTACTCGGCCATCAACCGCGACGTGCCGCCCTTCATCTACGTGGCCGGACAGTTCGCCGAACCGCGCGGTGTCAATGCGGAAGGCCTGAAGCGGCGCGGCTTCGATGCCGACCGTATCGCCGCGATCAAGCGCGCCTACCGTACCTTGTACATGTCACACAAGACGCTCGATGAAGCGCGGGCAGCGCTGCAGGAACAGGCCGACTCAGGCGAAGACGTGCGCACGTTTTGCGCATTCATTGCGCGCAGCGAGCGCTCGCTGGTGCGCTGAAAACGGGGACCGAGGACCGGGGACTGGCGGGACTCGGGACTCGGGGCTCGGGACTCGGGGCTCGGGACTCGGGACTCGGGACTCGGGACTCGGGACTCGGGACTCGGGACTCGGGAAAGCATAGCGAACCGGCAAAGCCTTCACCCCCTTCCGGAGGAAGGGGGTCGCCGCGCAGCGGCGGGGGGATGTCGTCCCTGACAACGGCAACGAACCACAAGGACACCCCTCTCCCCATCAGCTTCACCGATTGGGAGAGAGGCGGCCGCAGGCCGAGCGCGTAGCGCTGAGTGAGGGCGCAAGCGCACGACGAGGCGTGAAACCGGCTGTGTTCATCGACACCAACGCTCCCGATTTGATGCGGCCTTGAATGAAACGAACAGATTGACGCGCGTCGCACCATGATCGCAACATACATCCGTGTGCAAACAGCCGAACCAAGGGGGAACACCGTGAGGATTCTTGCCTGGGTTCCGCTCGCGGTAATCGCCGCAGCATTCTTCGTCGTCCCATCGTGCCTGGCTGCGACGACCGCCGCGTCGGTGGTGCAGATCGCGTCGGGCCGCATTCGCGGCGTGGAGCACGACGGCCTCGATGTCTTCAAGGGCATTCCATTCGCCGCGCCACCGCTGGGGCCGCTGCGCTGGCGGCCGCCGCAACCCGTCGAGCCGTGGACCGGCGTGCGGTCGGCGCTCCGCTTCGGCCACGATTGCATGCAGATATTCTCCCCCGGCGATGCCACGCCGCGCAGCACCACGCCGAGCGAGGATTGCCTGTATCTCAACGTCTGGGCACCAGCGAGGCACACGGCAAAACTGCCGGTGATCGTGTGGATCTACGGCGGCGGATTCGTGAACGGCGGCAGCTCCAGCCCCGTTTTCGACGGCGCCGTGTTCGCCCACCAGGGCCTGGTATTCGTGAGTTTCAACTATCGCCTCGGAAGATTCGGCTTTTTCGCTTTTCCGGCACTATTCCGCGAAGACTCCCTGGCCGGCAACTACGCTTTCATGGACCAGATCGCGGCACTGCGCTGGGTGAAGCAGAACATCGCAGCCTTCGGCGGGGATCCCGACAACGTGACGGTCTTCGGCGAATCGGCGGGTGGCATGTCGGTGAACGTCTTGCTGACCTCGCCGCTGGCACATGGCCTGTTCAAGCGCGCCATCGTCGAATCCGGCGGTGGACGCAACAATGTCATGCCGGTCGTTCCACTCGACCGGCCGGGCCCCGGCGGAGAACCACCTGCCGAACAATCGGCAACGGCGTTTGCGCGGTCCATGGGAATCAACGGGCGATGGCGCGGTGGCACTGGCTGCATTGCGCAAGTTGCCGGCCAGGAGAATCGTGGATGGTCTCAACATGTCCACCCTGCTCCAACAGGTCTATCAGCAGAGAATCTTTTCGGGACCCCTCCAGGACGGGAAGCTGGTCGCACAGCCGCCCGAACAGGTGTTCGAGGAGGGCCGCCAGGCCAAGGTCCCGGTGATCATCGGCACCACCAGTGACGACCTTGGTTTCTTCCATGCCAGGACGATCGCCGAACTCTTCGCGCCATTCGGTGCACACGCAGCGCAAGCGCGCGCAGCATTCGATCCGGGCAGCAACGGAAGCGTGGCGCAAGTTGGATGGCGGATTGGTGGCGTACGCGACATGCTGGAACCCGCGCGCTTCGTGGGGCGCCGCATGGCGGCCTCGGGACAACCTGCCTGGGAATACCGGTTCTCGTACATCCAGACCGCCATGCGCAAGAAACTGCATGGCGCGCCGCATTTCTCCGAAGTGCCGTTTGTTTTCCAGAGCCTCCGGCAAGTGACCGGGTCGGAATTCAGCAAGGACATCTCCGCGGCCGACAAGGCGATGGCACGGACGATCCATGCCTACTGGGTGAATTTTGCCAGGACCGGCAACCCGAACGGCCCGGGCTTGCCACATTGGCCCGCGATCAGGGCCGATGGTAATGAGTTGATGAATTTCACCATGCAGGGCGCCAAGGCAGAGACCGATCCGAGGAAGAAACAACTCGACCTGGTCGAACCCTTGCAAAAGTGAGCGCCACAGCGCCGCAATTTTTCATCCTGTCCGCACGCCGCCATCCATCGTGTTGACCCCCATTATGCTTCGCGCATGAATTCTTTCGCCAGCGACGATACGGCCGCACACGCTTCGCCGGTTCCCGGTCCCGAGGCCCCGGTCGCAACGTTCGCCCTGGTCGCCGGCGAGGATTCCGGCGATCAGTTGGGTGCCGACCTGATCGAAGCCTTGCGCGCTCGATTCCCTGCCGCCTGTTTCGTCGGCGTGGGCGGCTCGCGCATGCGTGCAGCGGGCTTCGACGCGTGGCATGACATTTCGGCGCTCTCGGTCATGGGCTTGGCCGAGGTACTGAGGCACTTGCCGCGTCTGCTGCGTCTGCGCGCGTCGCTCGCCCGCCGCCTGGTTGCGTTGCAGCCGGACGTGTTCATCGGTATCGATGCCCCCGACTTCAATCTTGGACTCGAAAAAAGACTGAAGCGCGCCGGCATCCGCACCGTGCACTACGTCAGCCCCTCGATATGGGCGTGGCGCGAAGGCCGCGCCCAAAAAATCGGGCAATCAGCCGACTGCGTGTTGTGCCTGTTCCCGATGGAACCCCCGATCTATGCAAGACATGGCGTCGATGCGCGGTTCGTGGGACATCCGCTGGCAGATCGCTTTCCGCTGGTGCCTGATCGCGCGGCAGCGCGAAGCGAGCTCGGTCTGGACCCGAACGCGCCGGTGCTCGCCGTGTTGCCGGGCAGCCGGCTCTCGGAAGTGCACCGGTTGGGCGCGATTTTCATCGACGCCGCGAAACGCGTCGCCGCGGAAATCCCGAACCTGCAGATCGTGGTTCCGGCGGCGAACGCGCGGTGTCGCGGCGAGATCGAAGGCCTACTGAAAAGGTCGGGACTCGGGACTCGGGACTTGGAACTCGAAAAAGCAGCGCGTGCGCAGATTGCCCCGGCATCGGCCTGCTGGGGGTCGGAAGGTGCCACGTCGAAAGTGCAATTGTCCGAGGCATCCTCTCCGAGTCCCGAGTCCCGAGTCCCGAGTCCCGTGCTTCTTCTGGACGGCCATGCCCACCGTGCCCTGGTCGCCGCCGATGTCGCGCTGCTGGCATCCGGAACGGCCGCGCTGGAAGCCATGCTCGCGAAACGCCCAATGGTCGTGGGTTACCGGATCGCACCGCTTACGCATGCGCTGGTAAAGGGCCTCGGGATGCTCAAGACAAATGTATATTCACTGCCCAATATCCTCGCCGGTGAAAAAGTGGTACCGGAACTGATGCAACACGATTGCACGCCGGCAAAACTCGCCGATGCCGTGCTGGAATGGCTCCGTGATCCGAAGCGCGCCGATGCGCTGACGCATGAATTCGAACGTCTGCACCTCGCCCTGCACGCGGGCGGAGGCGCCGCCGCAACCGCGGCGCGCGCGGTCGAGCCGCTGGCACAGCGCGACGTCCATCCGGGCACGCGCGGAGCGCTGCATGACGTCCATTGACGGCACCGCGATTTTCGGCACCTTGCCACGGCACAGACTCCGCCGCTGGCCGGATGTTGCCGACCTTGCCGGCGTGGACGAAGCCGGGTGCGCGCCGCTGGCCGGCCCCGTGGTGGTCGCAGCGGTGATCTTGGATCCTGCGCGCCGCATCAACGGACTGGACGATTCGAAGGTACTGCCGGAAGCCACCCGCGAGAAACTCTACGTGCGCATCACGGCACGCGCGCGGTGCTGGAGCGTGGTGGCCGTGGAGGTTGGAGAGATCGACCGCATCAACATCCATCATGCGCGCATGGCCGGGATGACGCGGGCGCTGGAGCAGCTCGCGAGCTTGCCGGGTTTCGCATTGATCGACGGCAACCACCTGCCACGTTCGCTACCCTGCCCCGCGCGCGCCGTGGTGCGCGGCGACGCGCTGGCGCCGGCCATCAGCGCCGCGTCCATCATCGCCAAGGTCACCCGCGACCGGATGATGCGCGAGATGGATGTGCGCTGGCCCGGCTATGGCTTCGCGCAACACAAGGGTTATCCGACCCCCGCCCACGTGGCGGCGCTGCGCCGCCTTGGCCCCTGTCCGGAACACCGACGCAGCTTCGCGCCGGTGCGGGCGGCGTATGCATTGATGGAAGTCGCGTCCGGCGGCGCCCTGGATCACGCATCAGTCTGACGGACGCGCGACACTTCGCCGCTTCGTGGCGTTTCGCCGCGAGGGGGCGCCGTAACGACAGCCGCGCACTGCCGACGCCACCCTCAGCCAAGGGCCTCGTGCATTGGCACACACGCCCAAGACGAATGCCCATTGTGAGCGCTTCAATCGCACGATCCAGGTCGAGTTCGCCGACTTCCAAGAAGAGCTGCTGTTCGGCGATGTCGTTGCCTTCAACGATCGTCTGTTCCAATGGCTGCACTGGTACCACGCCGAATGCCCCACCACGGCATCGCCCTGCGTACCCTCGCCGATCATCTCGGCAAGGAGTGCCCAATAGAACAGCCTGACATCATGAAACACCTGTGCCAGGGGTGGCTACATCACAATGTCAGCCCAAGGTGGAGGAAACGAGATGATCGGTATTCGAAACTTTTCGAATCTCACGAGTCTCTTGGTGGCAGCGCTTTTCGCATCGTCAGCGTGGGCGGCTACGGCGCCCGTCCACACAATGCCTAACTGCGGCTGTTGCACTGCCTACGTCAAATATCTTCAAAAAGAAGGCTTTGATGTCACGGAGAAACCGGCGAAGTCGATGAAAGACATGCGAGCTCTCGCGCATCGCATGGGCGTTCCCAAGAAACATGGGGATATGAAGCTCCCCATCTGCCATTTTACAAAGATCGGCGACTATTTGATTGTCGGACATGTCCCGGCAAAAGCAATACGGCGTCTGTTGCGCGAGAAGCCGCAAGGCATCAAAGGTATCATTCTACCTGGCATGCCTCCCGGTTCGCCTGGTATGGGCGGCGAGAAACTAGAACCGTTCGTTGTGTACGCCTTTGACGGGCATGGGAAATCGTGGGTTTACGCGAAGATTTAGCTGGTCGAAAGTCGTGCCGAATTTAGTCTTTCGAGTCCCAACATGTCGCTCAACCTGACCGAT
>JBOHYV010000118.1:0-7023 GCA_050738135.1 Rhodanobacteraceae bacterium
TGGCTCGACCCGTTGCCAGAAAGCGTCCGAAACCTCCCATGCCGCAACCTTGGTCTTTGCCATCTTCTCGCCCAGCCCTGCGCTCGCGCGCGAACGGGAAGACAGTGTACATGTTATTTACGGATAAGTTCTTAACTAGGAGCCCTTCTCACCACATCCCTGCAAGTCTGCCCTCCGAGCATCGCGCCAGGTTGACGGTAACTTTGGCGGTAACTGCCTGAGGTTAGTTGTAAAACATATTTCATATACAATGGTATATGCGAGCAGTTAGATAGCCCTCAGCCCACCACGCAGCACAGTGGCCGATTTTCCGATCGGCCATTTTTATGCGTGCACGTCAGGCCGTTTCCCCGGGGTTCATGCGGGAGCCGCGGCCTCACGCCGCGCATACGAACGCGCTGCGAAGATGATCCAGGGCGACAAGGACGACCGCCGTGAACATCGACTCTCCCCTGGCCGACAGCGCCGTGTTGATCATCGACGTGATCAACGACTTCGCGTTTCCGGGCGACGACCAGCTGGTGAAACAGATGCCGCCGGTGGTGCGGGCCATCGATCCCCTGCGCCGGCGCGCCGACGCAAAGCAGCGTCCGGTCATCCACGTGAATGACAATTTCGGGCGCTGGCGTTCGAACTTCATCAGGTGATCGAATTCTGCCAGCGCAATGTGGCGCGCCGGGCACGACGATCGTGGAACAGTTGCGGCCCCGGAGACCGACTACTTCGTGCTGAAACCCCGGCAGTCGGGTTTCTACCGCACGCCCCTGCCTTCGCTGCTCGAATATCTGGAGATTTCCGGCCTGATGCTGGCCGGCATCGCCGGCGACCAGTGCGTGCTGGGTACGGCGATGGACGCGCACATCCGCAAACTGAAGTTGGGGGTGCCGGAGGATGCGACCGCGTCGATCACGCCGCAACGCAATCGACGCGCGCTCGACTACATCGGCGAAGTACTGGGCGGGAGCACCACGCCGGTATCCGAACATTGAAGCACGGCATTCGCAACGGAACGGTGGGTGCAGCATGGATATCAAAAGCGGCGATCCGTGGTGGCTGATTCGCAACCAGCTGCTGCGCGAGTATCCCGCGCTCGGCGACGACTGCACCTGCGAAGTCGCAGTCGTCGGCGCGGGCATCACGGGCGCGCTGATCGCCAGCGAGCTGGTCGAGGCCGGCATCGACACCATCGTCGTCGACAAACGCGAAGCGGCATGGGGCAGCACTTCGGCAACGACCGCGCTGATCCAGTACGAACTCGACACCGAACTGGTTCCACTGATCGAAATGCTGGGCGAGACCGACGCACTGCGGATCTACAAGGCATGCGAACGGGCGGTACGCGAACTCGGCGAATGCGCGACGGAGCTCGGCGAGACGGATTACCGGGATTGCGCCAGCCTGTACTTCGTCGGCGCACGCCACCACCTGAAGCGGCTGCGCCGGGAACAGGCTGCGCGGGACCGTGGCGGGTTCGCGGTGGAGTGGCTCGGCCAGCGATCGCTGTATGAAACATTTGGCCTGCGCGCGCCGGCCGCCATCCTGTCACGCCCCGCGGCGCAGGTTGATCCCTATCGTTTCACCCACGCGCTGCTGGCGCGCGCATGCGTGCGCGGGTTGCGGGTATTCGATCGCACCGAAATCAGCGAACTCGAATCCGGTCGCGCCCGGGTCACCTTGCATTCTGCACCGGGGCCCTCGATTCACGCGCAGCATGTCATCATCGCTGCCGGCTACGAAACCGAACGGTTCCTCAAGGAGCGCGTGGCGCGAAACTCCAGCACGTATGCGTTCGTCAGTGAGCCGATTGACGACCTGCCCGATTCGCTCATGGACGTGATCGCGTGGGAGACACGTCGTCCGTACCTCTACTGGCGCACTGCGGCCAGCCGACGAATGCTCGTCGGCGGCATGGACGATTCCGTCGACCTGCCGTTCAAGCGCGATCGGCGGGTGGCGGCCAAGGTTGCAAAGCTGCTGAAAAGCGTGCGCAAGCTGCTGCCCGACCTGCCGCTCGAAGCCAGCTTCGGCTGGGCCGGAACGTTTGCCGAGACGTCCGACGGGCTGCCGTATTTCGGGCCACACCCACAATGCGATCCGCGCGTGCTGTTTGCGCTGGCCCATGGCGGCAACGGCATCACCTACGCGGCCATCGGCGCGCACATCCTGCGGGAGGCGATCCAGGGTGGCACCCATGAACTGGCCCGGTTGTTCGGTTTCGAACGCCAGACGCGATAACCGCCCGGCACACGACAGCGGACGTATCGACCGCCGTGGCCGCTGCGACCGCGGCACTACTTCGCGGGATAGGGATGCTCTTTCAAGGCGCCGGCAAGCTGCACCGCATTGCGGGCCAGGACATCGATGGCCTGCCCCAGCTTTTGGCGCGTCTGTTCCAGATCGATGTAGTTGGTCGAACCCATCGCTTCGCCCACCCAGTAGGCTGGACTGCCGCCCGGAATGCTGAAGCCGCCCCTCCAGCTACTTGATGCTGTCGAGGTAGGCCGCGATCGCGCGCGCTTCGCGTTCCTTGACACCCAGGTCCGGCATGGCCACGCCCTTGATCACCTGCTGCGGATGGGCGATCCAGAATGCAAGATTGTCCGGATCGTTCGGCAGCATGCCGGCGATGTAGCTGCGTTGGCTCCAGTGCGTCAGCGGCGGCCCGACCAGGCCATCAGCACCGTTGATGCCGGGAATGGTGTGGCACGAGCCGCAGCCATAGTGCTGGATGAGACGCGCCCCGCGCTGCGCTTCGGACCCGTGGTGGGTTTTCGCGCGCGCGCGGCCCGGCACGCCGACCGCGAGCGCAGCGAGCAGCAGGAGCGGCATCACGCGCAAAGAATGTGACGCCGCGCGGGCCAGTCCGGTCCTGGAAGGCCGAATGTTCCCGCGCAAGTGGTCAGCGCGATACCACGCCAGGAACACGGTACAAAGCGCGGTCACGTGCACCAGGTTCGACGGAATCCACATGATCACGCCCGCCAATTCCTGATCCTGCAACGGGGTGAGGCCCCACGCTTGCGTGGTGTGCAGGTGTACCGCATACAGCGGCGTGCTCGCGAGGGTCAAAATCGCGCCGATCAGGCTCATCACGAAACCGGACGAGACCACGAAAATGATGGTTGCGCCGAAGCTCAAACGGCGGCGCCGGCCATAGGGCTCGATCACGATCGTCCAGAACGCCAGCGAAAACCCGAGGAAACTCAGGTGTTCCAGGTCATGCAGCCACTCATGTCGGACGGCGGCATCGTAAGGGCCGGGCAGGTGCCAGAAACACAGCGCCGCGCTCAGCAGCAGCCACACCACCAGCGGTCGCATCAACCAGTCGAACACGGTCTGCATACCGGTGCGCTTCCAACCGCGCACCACGCCGCGGCGCGCGTCCAGATCGAATGCCCACAGCCACGTGATCACCGGGCGCCCGTACACCAGGAGCGCGGGAATCACCAACAGCAAGAGCATGTGCTGCGTCATGTGCACCGAAAACAGATCGTCGGCGATCGCATCCAGCGGCGATTCCAGCGCCAGCAGCAGAATGATGATTCCTGCCAGGAACGACGGCGCGCGCCAGCGGCCGAGGATGCGGCTCCGCTGTTCGCGGCCCATCCGCCACATCCCGATCAGGTACGGAACGGTGGTGATGCCGATGCACGCCAGCAGCCACGGTTCCCAATTCCATTGCATCAATATTTGCGGCATCTGTATGAAATCCATTTCGTAGGGCGGACACCGCCCGCATGGAAACTCGCCGGCGGCGATGCCCGCCCTACCCGTCACTAGTAATTGCAAAGCGGTTCAATGAACAACATCACGATCGTGAAGATCACCGCGATCGAAAACAGTGCGCTGACCATCATCGCCCACTTCGCAAGGAAGCGGTTGCGGCGCTCTCCGATATGATCCCGTGAAGCATCGCGCCACAATCGCCATTGGCCGATCGCGGTGAAAAATGCGCCGCCGGCGACGATGATCGCGGTCATGTCGATGCCGATCAGGATCCACCATAACGAACCCCAGACCGGTGTCATCAGCGGAATGTCGATCGGGTAGCACGCATGCGCGGAAAGCGAGTAATTGGCGACCAACTGCAGCGCCCACGCGAGCGGGGCAGCGAATATCGCAAACGCCAGCGCGAGACCGACCGGAAAACGCCGTTGCGGTGGCGGATTGATGTAAGTGGCATCGTGCATGGGAGCAACTCCTAGCCCGGCCCGATATAAGGCAGGATGTAGAGCGTGATGAAGACCGCGATCCAGATGCCCACGATGAAATACCAGTACATCGCGGCGATATTGATGGGGCCGAAACGTCGCTCGGCGATATGGCCCATCGCGCTCCAGATGATCATCGCGATCAGGATGAATTCGCCGACAATCGCGTGCAGCACGTGGGCCGCGGTGATGAGGAAGAACAACGAACTGTAGGCATTGCTCTTGATCGTGAACGGCTCGATTTGCCAGTCGAGGAATTGCAGGACCACGTACGCCACGCCGAGCAGCAGCGTGATGCACAATGCAGTGAGCAGGAACAGCCGCCGTCCCCGCTGCGCGGAATGCTCGGCCCACCAAACGGTGCCGGCGCTGACGATCAGGCAGCAAGTCACCGGAATCGCGTAGCGCATGGGCGGCAACCCGCTAGGCGGCCAAGTCTGCGCGTGCTGCGATTGCAGATAAAAGTAGCTGAACAGCAGGTACGCGAATACCGACGTTTCGGTTCCGATCAGCGCCAGCATCCCCCACCAGCCACCGGTGCGATATCCAGCCTTGCCGACCGGCAGCGGCCGTGGCAGCGTGCGTTCCTCGTACACATTGGCGTTCATGCACGTTCCCTTGGTTCGGGCGTCGCCCAGCCGGTTTCCGCGCTCGGCCAGAACCAGTAGAACAACGTGAGCACGATTGCACACATGCAACCGAGCACCACCCACCACATCGCCAGCAACATGCCGACGAAGGTTCCGGCGATCAGCAGCGCCGTGATCAGGGGTGCAGGCGTTGGATGCGGCTGGGCCATGATCATGTCGGGTTCGGCGTCCAGCACGGTGGTACCGGGGATCTCGTGACCGTTGTCGAGCACTACGCCTTCCTCCAGGTTCGTGCGGCCGTCCTCGAGCACCACGCCTTCCTCCACGATCGTGCGGCCGTCTTCCTCGCTCAGCCGGTCTTCCCACAGCGGGTGCAGGCTGCCCACGCGCGGGATCACGTCGAAGTTGTAAGCGGGCGCTGGCGAAGGAATCGACCATTCCAACGTGGCGCCGTCCCACGGATTGGCCGGCGCCTTGCGTCCCGCGAAATAGCTCTTGATCACGTTGATCACGAACAACAGTACGCCAAGCGCAAAGATGAAGGCACCGATGGTGGTGATCAGGTTCAGGTCACCCCAACCCATTCCCGCGGAATAGGTGTAGATGCGGCGCGGCATCCCGAGCAGCCCGGAGATGTGCATCGGAAAGAAGCCGATATTGAAGCCGATGAACATCAGCCAGAAATTCCACCAACCGAGCTTCTCGTCCATCATCTTGCCGGTCATCTTCGGGAACCAGTGGTAGATGGCGCCGATCACCGGGAACACGTTGATGCCGATCAGCACGTAATGGACATGGGCGACCACGAAATAGGTGGCATGCAATTGCCAGTCGACCGGGACCGACGCGGTCATGAAACCGGAAACGCCGCCGATCACGAACAGCACGATTTCGGCCGCGAAGAACTTGAAGGCAGTGGTGAACACCGGCCTGCCCGTCCAGATCGTCGCCACCCAGGAGAACACCGATACCGCACTCGGAATCACGATCACGAAACTGGCTGCGGCGAAAAACCCCATCGCGATCGCCGGCAATCCCGTGGTGAACATGTGGTGCACCCACACGCCGAAGCCCAGCACCATCGTCAGAATCGTCGCCAGCACCACCGCCGAATGCGCCACCAGCGGGCGCCGGCAATACACGGGCAGGCACTGGCTGACGATGCTCATCGCCGGCAAAACGATCGCGTACACCCACGGGTGGCCGAAGATCCAGAACAGGTGTTGCCACAAAAGTGGGCGGCCACCCACTGCCGGATCGAAGAAGTGCATCCCGAATTGCCGATCGCACCACAGCATCAGGAAATCCAGGCTCACCGCCGGCACCGCGAACAGGATGCCGACGTTCGCTGTCAGTGTGCCCCAGATCATGATCGGCACCCGGCTGATGCTCATGCCCGGCGCACGTGTTCGGAACGCGGTCGCGATGAAGTTGATCGCACCGGCGGTGGTGGACACGCCGAGGAAGATCATGCCGAGCGAATAAATGTCGACATTCCAATCCGGGTTGTACGGTTTCGCCGACAGCGGCACGTAGTTGAACCAGCCGACGTCGGTGCCCTTTCCCCCCCAGAATCCGATGTAGAGAAAAATCCCGGCCAGCAGAAACGTCCAGTAGCTGAACGCATTGACCCGTGGAAAGGCCATGTCGCGCGTGCCGAGGATCAGCGGCCACACCCAATTACTGAACCCCGAGAGGATCGGCAGCGCGTACAGGAAGATCATCGTCATCCCGTGCATGCTGAAAAATTCGTTGTACAGCTGCGGCGACAGCAGGTGTTCGTTCGGCTGGGCCAGCTGCAGACGCATGCCGAGCGCTTCCATGCCGCCCACCATCAGGAAGATGAACGCGGTCGCCAGATAACGCTTGCCGATCCTCTTGTGGTCAACCGTGGAAAGCCAACCGATCAGACCGGGCTTGTCCTCCCAGATGTTCTTGAGTCTTTCGCGCAGTTTGTCGTCGGGCCGCGCAATCACGGGGGTGCGGAAGATGGGGTTTGCGGCCATTGGGGCGTCCTTGCGTAGTTCTTCCGTCATTCCGGCGAAGGCCGGAATCCGGTATTTTCCCCGTGAACCTGATGGGTGGTTACGGAGATTTTCATTTCAATGTCTTCATGTAAGCCAACAGCGCCTGCAATTGCGGGCCGGTGAGATTTTCCGTGGGCATGTCCACGCCGGGCTTCAGCGCCTGCGCGTTGCTGATCCACGCCGCAAGGTTGCCGC